>NZ_JARESQ010000013.1:0-267153 GCF_046028085.1 Paraburkholderia sp. RL17-380-BIE-A | reverse complement strand
AAACAGGACCACGCCGAACCCGGTCATCAACATTACCGGCGCAAATCCAAAATCAATTGTGGCCGCCGGTAATTATCTGTTTGTCGGCTACGTTCACACCGCCCCGAATGTCGATGCTTTTAACCTCACGACCGGTAAGCTCGATATCACGCTCGCGAATAGCAATCCGAACATGGTCGACGTGGGTAACGACGTGGATTCGATGTACGGACTTCGGGCGTATCGACGGTCGACGGGCGAATATGAGATCACGAAGGACAACTATAACGACTCAAGCATCGTGGTGTATCGCTGGACGCCGCCCGCAATGACTGGAACCGCAGCGAGTGCGACCAAGACAATGCTGGCGTTGCCATTCAGCGTCAATTGACACGGAAATTCCTGACAGGCTGGCAAACGCAGCAACCAATACCGCCGCAAGCTGGCCAACCGTCGAAAAAAGGTGCTCAGTGCTGAAGGTTTATCCATTTCGGAGCAAATTCGTAATCGATGCCGTGCCATACGAATGTCCGCGTCCCAACTACGAGGCAAGCTGTCAATACGATTAGCGCCGCGATAAAAAGAATCCTGGTGACCCGTCCCACGTCATTCCCCTCGTTCACGCTCTGTTCGGAATTTTGGTAGACAAAGGCGCCTGATGCCACTTGTCTTGCGAAGAGAAAAGTTGAGCACGCCTGGTGAGGAACCGAAAGGCCGATCACCTCATCGATCGTGAACAAGGAAACGGTCGCTATGGCCCTCGGAAAGAATGCTCGCACTTACAACACCCCGTCGAGTTGAGGCGGAACGGTCGATGACGGGAGACGCTGTCAGTCAGGGAGACATTGCCCGGCTCTTCGATTTCCACCGACACACGCCTGTTACCCATACGCACGCGCATTTCCCCGATATTCATCACCGCCACATCCACTGAGGCCGCGAGGGAGTTCTTGTTTCGTGCGCCTGACGTCAGAATTCAATTCCATAGCGGGCCAATACGGCTCCGCCGAAGTCAAAATAAAAAAATTTGTAAAGGACGCTACATGCGCGTAGTTTACTTTACATGACCACCTTGACCACCTGGGCCGTACTGGTCCTGACCTTTCCCACCGAGAACGCCACCGCGCGCATGCGGGCTTGGCGGGCGCTGAAAGCGAAGGGGTGCGCCGTCCTGCGCGACGGCATCTACCTGCTGCCGCATACCGCGGAGCGCGAAGACATGCTGCGCGAACTCGCCGGCAGCATCGACGAAGCCGGCGGCACCGCCCATCTGCTGCGGGCACAAAGCCTGCACCCGTCGCAGGAAGTGGACTTCCGCGCACTGTTCGATCGGAACGACGATTACGGTATGTTTGTCGCGTCACTGGGAGCCGCGCGGAAAACGCTGGGAGGCCAGGCACCAGCGGAGGTCACCCGCCTTCTACGTCGCCTGCGCAAGGACTATGACGCGATCCGGACGATCGACTACTTCCCGGGCGCCGCGTCGACCGACGCTGAAATCGCCTGGGAAGACTTCGTAGCGCTCGCGGATACAGTCCTGTCGCCGGGTGAGCCGCATGCGGCCGAGCGGGCCATCCAGCCATTACGGCGCGACGAGTATCAGGCCCGCACGTGGGCAACCCGGCAACGGCTATGGGTCGACCGCGTCGCGAGCGCATGGCTGATCCGTCGCTTCATCGATCCTCAGGCGCGCTTCCTGTGGCTCGTGTCGCCGGAGGCCTGCCCGACGGACGCGCTCGGCTTCGACTTCGACGGCGCCGCCTTTACGCACGTGGGTGAGCGCGTGACGTTTGAGGTGCTGCTCGTGAGTTTTGGTCTCGACGACGACCCCGCGCTGCTGCGGCTCGGTGAGATGGTGCACGCATTGGATGTCGGCGGCGCACCGGTGCCCGAGGCGATCGGCTTCGAAGCGGTGATGGCCGGCGCACGGCAGCGCGCGTTGGACGACGACCGACTGCTCGACGAGATGGGGCGCGTACTGGATTCGATCTACGCGCACTTCGCAACGAGCAAGAAAATGAGCAGCGCTGAGGGCCGTTGATGAACACCACGACAGCGCCCGCGCCCGGCTACACGCTCGGCCAGATGGTCCTTTACATGCTGCGGCTCGGCACCTTCGGTTTTGGCGGTCCGGTGGCGCTGGTCGGCTATATGCACCGCGACCTCGTCGAGCGCCGGGGCTGGATCAGCGAACAGGACTACAAGGAGGGGCTGGCGCTGGCTCAAATGATGCCAGGGCCTCTCGCCGCACAACTTGGCATCTACCTCGGCTACGTGCATTACCGCGTCGTCGGCGCAAGCGTGGCCGGTATCGCGTTCGTCCTGCCGTCGTTCCTGATGGTTGTAGCGCTTGGCTGGGCCTACGCGCAGTTTGGCGGACTCTCCTGGATGCAGGCTGTCTTCTATGGCGTAGGCGCCGCGGTGGTCGGAATCATCGCGATGAGCGCGTACAGGCTGACCAGGAAGACCATCGGCAAAGACAGACTGCTGTGGGCGATATTCCTGACGCTCGCTGTCGTCACCGTGGTCACTGAATCCGAGATCGCATGGCTGTTCATCGGAGGCGGGCTGCTCAACTGGTTCCGGCGTGCTCCCCCGCAATGGCTTGGCAAGGGCGGATTGAATGCGCTTGCCGTAACGCAGGCGCCGGGTGCGAGCGGTGTCCTGAGTGGTCTTGACCTGCCGCTGCTCGGTCAGATCGGTCTGTTCTTCGCCAAGGCCGGCGCGTTCGTGTTCGGCTCGGGACTCGCAATCGTACCCTTCCTCTACGGCGGTGTCGTGACCGAACATCACTGGCTCAACGACAAACAGTTTGTCGATGCGGTGGCCGTCGCGATGATCACGCCGGGGCCAGTCGTGATTACGGTTGGCTTCATTGGTTATCTCGTCGCCGGATTCCCGGGCGCCTGCATCGCCGCACTCGGGACTTTCCTGCCTTGCTATCTGTTCACGGTGCTGCCCGCGCCGTACTTCAAAAAGTACGGCAAGTTACCGGCCGTCAAGGCGTTCGTCGATGGCATTACGGCGGCGGCCGTGGGCGCGATCACGGGCTCAGTCATTGTCATCGCGCGGCGCTCGATCGTCGACTGGCCGACTGTTGTGCTTGCTCTTGTGACGCTCTTGCTGCTCTGGCGTTTCAGGAAGCTGCAGGAGCCGGTCATTGTCGTTGCGGCCGCCCTGTTTGGTCTGGCTGTCTATCCGCTTATCCATTAGCACGCCTTCTGAAGGCAGCCGCGTGCGCGCATCCTACGAGGCTCGTCATCATGGCAACACGGCGTACCTTCCTGCAAGACTCCGCTGCGCTCGACGCGGGAATCATGCTGACCCAGGCACAAACCGTACGTGCCGCAGAAGAGCCGGGGCTGCACACAATTTACTGGACCAGCATCTCGGGGAAAGGTGGTGAGCCGAAGGGCAACCTGGCAAAGATCATAGACAGGAATTCCGGTTCCTATGGGAAGTTCAAGGCACAACTGGTTGCCGCGACGACTGCTGTAGAAGCCTCCGGCTGGGATGTCGTTGGTTACCATCCCGCGACGGGCAAGCTCGTTGTCATTCGGCACCGTTGCCATCGGCACGATCCTTCGCGCGATCGAGATTCTCGCGGGATTGAGTTTCATTGCCGGACTGGGAACAAGGCTGGCGGGGTATCCGATCGTCGCCATCTTCGCCGTGCGGGCAGTGGCCAATTCCGCGAACTCATTGACCTGGCTGCGGGATGCGGTGAGCAGCGTCATCGTGCCTCACGGCGACTGGGGCTATGGCGCAATGTATTTCGGCATAGTGCTGCTCCTTAGCGAGTTGCTGGGCACCAGCAGCGGCTCATGGTCGGTTGATCACCGGGTTTCAAGGAAATCCAGCGGAGCCGGGAAGTCCCATTCCAGTCGTTGAAATGCACAGACACGTTTGATGCAACAGGACACACGGATGAAAACTCGCATCATGAACGCACTTTGGACTCGGCCTGATGCTCGTTGGCTGCTTGCTGCCGCGTGCGCTATCGCTGCCGCACTGGGAGGCGCGGTGTTCTCTGCCTCAGGGGCGGACGACGATCTTAAAACGGGCAGCCTGCCGTTAAAACATCTCTCCGACGTGCCGCTTGGCGGACAGCCGACCCGTCTCGACTACGCAAGCCTTGACCAGGAGCGCCACCTGCTATTCATTGCCCATCTGGGCGACGGCGAGGTGGTCGTGTTCGACACGCGTGCAGCGCGTGTGATCGCCCGGATTCCGGACGTGGCCTCAGTGCATGGTGTTTTAGCGATTCCAGCACTGTCACGCGTGTATGCGTCGGCCACCGGTTCAAATGAGATTGTCGCGATCGATGAAGCCACACTAAAGATCGTCGCTCGCATGCCGGGTGGCAGCTACCCGGACGGCATGGCCTACGCGCCCGATGCGCACAAGCTCTATGTATCCGACGAAACGGGCGACACCGAGACGGTGATCGACATTCGCTCTAACACGCGGTTTGCAACGATCCCGCTCGGCGGTGAAGTCGGCAATACCCAATACGATCCGGTTTCCCGACATATCTTTGTGAATGTGCAATCCCGGCGCCAACTACTCGAAATCGATCCCGCCACGGACCGGATCATCACACGGATCGATCTGGCAGGCGCGCAGGGCAATCACGGGTTACTGATAGAACCCCAACAACGGCTGGCTTTTATCGCGTGTGAAGGCAATAACAAGCTGCTTGTGCTCGACATGCGCACGATGCGAGTCACGTCGTCCTTCGGCGTTGGTCAAGATCCGGACGTCCTGGCCTTCGACCCACAACTGCATCTGCTCTACGTCGCGGGCGAAGCCGGCATCGTGTCGCTGTTCAAAGCCGACGCTGGAAACGTGTCGAAGATCGGCGACGGCCGCGTCGGCCCTAATGCGCATGTCGTTGCGGTGGATGAGTCGACGCATCGTGCCTACTTCCCGCTCAGGGATGTTCAGGGACAGGCGACGTTGCGCATCATGGCACCGCAAGGCTGAGGCAGTCGTGGCCCACTCGGGGCGATTAAACACTTCGTCAGTTGGCCGAGTCGCTGGAGGATGAGATGAGTCAAACTGAAACGGGCAGGGTGGCCGTATTGTGGCGCGGCGATCTTGAGACGCGTAAAAGTGCGACACCGGGGAATAATCGCTTTTATCGCATCTTCGAAGAACTGACGGCGATCGGCATCCAGGCGGAACCCGCAGTCTATTCCGATGAGATGGTAGACGAAGTGCGTGAGCAACTCCTGAATGTCGATGGAGTACTGGTATGGGTCGATCCGATTCACGACGGACAGACGCGAGTCGTTCTCGATGCGATGTTGCGAGAGGTGGCGTCGCGCGGACCCTGGGTCAGCGCCCACCCTGACGTTATCCTGAAGATGGGCGTCAAGGAAGTTCTACATCGCACCAAGCATCTCGGCTGGGGAACGGATACCCATCTATATCCGGGCAAATCTGCGTTTCAGTCCGAGTTCCCGTTCCGGCTGCAATCGGCAGGACCGCGCGTGCTCAAACAAAACAGGGGCAATGGAGGTCAAGGGGTCTGGAAAGTCGAGCAAATCTCGCCGATGGGCAGCGACACCGTAGTGGTTCGAGTTCTGCACGCACTCCGAGGAAGCATGCCTGAAGAGACGACGCTTCACGATTTCATGGCGCGCTGCGAGGCATACCTCACGCCCGATGGCTGCATTGTTGACCAACCCTTTCAGTCCCGCCTGCCCGACGGCATGATTCGCTGCTACATGGGAACCGACAGGGTTGTCGGGTTTGGACACCAGTTGATCAAGGCACTGATACCGCCGCCGCCGGAAGGCCCCGACTCCGACGCTGCGCAGCCCGGGCCACGTATCATGTACCCTGCCTCGGCCGAACCGTTCCAGGCCCTCAGAGCGAAAATGGAACTCGAATGGACGCCGCAAATGATGGAACTCCTGAACATCGATAGCGCTTCGCTGCCGATTATCTGGGATGCCGACTTTCTGTATGGGCCGCGCACCGAATCGGGCGAGGATACTTACGTCCTCTGCGAGATCAACATCAGCTCGGTTTTCGCCATACCGGAGCAGGCGCCGGCGGCCATTGCTCGCCTCGTGAGTGAACGTCTGCGTAAAAAATAGACCTCGGTCCGAGGTTCCGCTGAGGTGCACGCGTGGTGAGGAATCGCAAGCCCGGTTACCTCATCGATCGTGGACGAGGAAACGCTCGCAATGGCCCTCAGAAAGAATGCTCACGCTCACGACACGCCGTCGAGTTGAGGCTGAACGATCGGTATCGGTGCAGCGCAGTTAAAGTCACCGGAAGCGAATTCAAGGAGGCCCCTCGTTGGCGGGGGCCTTGAGATACGAAATCACCGTGTTTCTGTTAGTACGTCACAGAAGCCCCACTGCCAGTAAAACTGTGCTGCGTAGGAGCGTCATTTGCGTAGTCGGAAACGGCCTGGATGATGTTCACGATCTGCTGCGGCAACCTGCCGCCGCTGACGGCGGTCATTGCAGTACGATCCATCTCAACGGCGACGGGGAGGTCCTTGATTACTAGCGTGTTCATTTCAATTCTCCAAAAGTAAATTAGTCAGTCAGGATGTCAGAGTGGCTTTGAGGGTGTCGGCACTCCTTGATGAGGAATAAGGCAAAGGGCGTGCCATCCGGTGGCACCGCGCCAAGCGATCACACAACCACTTGAAAATATTGAATTTTTAATGGCGACCAGTGCGATTGGTAGACAGAGGTGCGCGCGGCGGTCGGTGGTTCGGGCCCAACTCTTCGTCTGGCGCTGTGGGTTAGATCGCGACACATGCGGTCCGCTTGCGTATCCCGTGTTTGTACGATGTCCTCGAGGCTTAGAAGCCGATCAAAGCCGGGCGCGCCGGATAGCTGCCTCGGTCGAAAAAGCGTTCGGGAAATAACCCAACCCGGCCCGTTCTCTATCGTTCCCTTTTCAACGCCACGGCCAGTCCCGCGCCAGAACTATCTCGCACCGCCGACGCCCCTTCCTCGGGAAATCCCTCCCCTTTTATTCCCATCTAATGGGAATATGTTTTTTGAAATTCGAGAATGGTCTGGCATTCTGAGTTCTTGATGGTTTGTGGGTGGCGTGATCGTGAACGTGGAACAGGGTGTGACAGGGGCCGAACGGGTGTTGCTGGTGCTGGCCGCGCTCGCCAGTCATGGCAAGGCGATGTCGGTCAAAGATCTGCTAGCCGTGACCGGGCTTGCGCAAAGCACGCTGTACCGTCAGATCGCGCTGCTCAAGCGTTGGGGTTTTGTCGCCGAAAACGCCGGATACTACGCGCCCGGTCCGATCAGCTTGCAACTCGCGCTTGGCTTCGATGTGAATTCGCTGCTCGTCGAAGCGAGCCGCAGTGAGATGCAGCAGCTCGCGCGCGTGTCGCAGGAAAGCATTGGACTGGTGGTCGCGGTCAGGCATCAGGTGATGTGCCTTGAGATGGTCGACAGCCAGCATTCGTTGCGCTGCTCGTTCGAGAAAGGCCGCGCCGTGCCGCTCAAGGCGGGCGCCTCGGCGAAATCCCTATTGGCATTCATGGCCGACAGGGCGCGCGCCGAAGTGCTCGACAGTGTGTTCGACAACGACCCCGTCGGCCGTGCCGCGATCGAAGCAGAGCTTCAACAGATTCGAGCCCAGGGCTACGCCGTTAGCGACAGCGAAGTCGACCCCGGCGTGTGGGGCGTCAGCGCCCCGATCTTTCATCACAGTGGACGCGGCGCCGGCAGCAGCGCGTCGATCACGTTGATGGCGCCATCAACGCGCGCCATCGGACGAGAAAGCCAATTCATCGACGGGACGCTACGTACGGCCCGCGCCATTTCCGAGCATATGCAAACCGAGTAACGGGACGAAGCTTTTCAATTTCATCCTGCAATTCGGGATCCGAATTAACCGCATGACTTGAAAGAACCACAAGGAGCCTACCCCATGAAGCTGCAACGACTGTTGTCCCTCGCATGCGTCACGTTCGCCGTAACGTTGGGCGGATTTTCCGGCGCGGCGTCAGCACAAACGCCGGATGTGCTGAACGTCGCCACCGACGCCACTTTCCCGCCGATGGAGTACACCGAGAACGGCGCGCGCACCGGCTTCGACGTCGACCTCATGAATGCGCTCGCGAAAGCGATGGGTAAACGCGTGCAATGGACCGACATTGACTTCAAAGGTCTGATTCCAGGTCTGATCGCGCATCGCTTCGACGCTGCGATTTCTGGCATCTACATTACCGACGAGCGCGCGAAAGTGGTCGACTTCACGGATTCGTACTACGCGGGCGGTCTGGCCGTGCTGGTCAAAAGCGATTCACCGATCAAGACGGTGACCGATCTGAACGGCAAGAAAGTCTCGGTCCAGGTAGGGACGAAGTCGGTGAGCTTCCTGCGCGATAACTTTCCGCAGATCAATCGCGTCGAGGTCGAGAAGAACCAGGAAATGTTCGACCTGGTGGGGATCGGCCGTGCCGACGCTGCTGTGACGGGTAAGCCGGCCGCGTATCAAGTCGCGAAAACGCGTACCGGCTTCCGCGTACTCGACAAAACGCTGACCACCGAAGCCTACGGCATCGCCGTGCGCAAAGACGAGCCGCAATTGAAGACCTCCTTCAACACCGCGCTCGCCAAGATCAAGGCTGACGGCACGTACGCGGCGATCGTCAAGAAGTGGTTCGGCGCGAGTGCGCAATAAACGGCCGGGCAAACGAAATGGAACTTGACTTCTCGCCGGTAATTGCCGGTTGGCCGGACATCATGCACGGCGCGTTGGTGACGGTCGAAGTGACCGCCGCGTCGCTCGCGCTCAGTTGCGTACTTGGCCTGTTGATCGGCATCGGCCGCCTGACGCCGCAGCGGCGCATCGTGTACGGCTTCTGCACCGCGTACCTGACGTTCTTCCGCGGCACGCCGTTGCTTGTGCAACTCTTCCTGCTGTTCTTCGGCCTCCCGCAATTCGGCATTCTGCTGCCGGCGTTTTTGTGCGGCATGCTGGGGCTCGGCCTGTATTCGGCGGCTTACGTATCGGAGATCGTGCGCGGCGCAATTCAGTCCGTCGATCGCGGCCAGATGGAAGCGGCGCGTTCGATTGGGATGTCGTCGGGGCAGGCGATGCGCGCGATCATTCTGCCGCAGGCTATCGTGCGGATGATCCCGCCGCTTGGCAACGAATTCATCGCGTTGATCAAGAATTCGGCGCTGGTGTCGCTGCTGACGATCGACGATCTGATGCATGAAGGCCAGAAGATCATCAGCGTGTCCTATCGTTCGCTCGAAGTGTATCTCGCTATCGCGCTGGTGTACCTCGTGTTGACGCAGGCGACCAATTACGCGCTGCATCGCGTCGAACGTCGTTTGCGTGTGGGAGGAATGGTGCAATGAATACCGTGGCCAAAGTCAATGAGCCTATCGTCAGCATTCGCGGTCTGACGAAATCGTTCGGCTCGCATACCGTGCTCAACGGCATCGATTTCGATATTCAACCGCAGCAGGTCGTGGTGGTGATCGGGCCGAGCGGCTCGGGCAAGAGTACATTTCTACGCTGCTGTAATGGACTCGAACAAGCAGAAGGCGGCACGATCGACATATGTGGGCATCGGCTAGTCGACCAGGGCGAGATGCTCAAGGAGCGTTCGCTCAATGCGCTGCGCACCGAAGTCGGCATGGTGTTTCAGTCGTTCAATCTGTTTCCGCACCTGTCGGTGCTGCATAACATCACCGTGGGGCCGCGCATGTTGCGTGGCGCCAGCAAGGCGCAGGCCGAATCGGCTGCGATGGCGTTGCTGGAGAAAGTCGGGCTCGCGCACAAGGCGCATGTGATGCCGGCGAGTCTGTCGGGCGGTCAGAAGCAACGGGTTGCGATTGCCCGCGCGCTAGCAATGCAGCCGCGGGTGATGCTGTTCGACGAGCCGACGTCCGCCCTCGATCCCGAACTGGTCGGCGAAGTGCTGCAAGTGATGAAGCTGCTCGCGAGCGAAGGCATGACGATGGTGGTGGTCACACACGAAATGGGCTTCGCGAAGGAAGTGGCCGACGTGGTCGTAGTCATGGATGGCGGCGTGATCGTCGAAGCGGGGCCGCCCGCGGAGATTTTCTCAGCGCCCTCGCAGCCGCGCACACGCGCATTCCTGCAGGCGGTGTTGTCACGCGCATGAGAGTTCCATTCAACGACAAGGTGTGGGCGGGCCGTTCCGACGACGGCGAGCCCGGCGACACGCGGCGTGTTTTCAATCAGGTGACGCCGTTCGGCAGCGCGGTGCAGGTGCAGCGCGATACGCCGGTAATCGTAGGCTTCTGCTCCGATGAAGGCGTGCGCCGCAATCAAGGCCGGATCGGCGCAGCGCATGCGCCCATCGAATTGCGCCGTGCGCTGGCCGGCTTGCCAGCCAAAACGGCGATGGCGGCACTTGCCGACGCAGGCGACGTGGTGTGCGACGACGGCGACCTCGAAGCCGCGCAGGCGGAACTGGCCCACGTGGTCAGTGAGGTGCTGGCGGGCGGCGGACGCCCGCTGGTGTTTGGCGGCGGTCATGAGGTCGCGTGGGGCACGTATAGCGGTTTGCGGCTGCATCAGCAGCGTGAAGCCGAGAATGAGGCCACGCTGCTCATATCGCGCAAGCTGCTGATCATCAACTTCGACGCTCACTTCGATCTGCGTCAGAAGCGTCCCGCGAATTCCGGCACGCCGTTCGATCAGATCGCGCTTGACTGTGAGCAACGAGGGGTGCCGTTCAACTATGCGTGCTTCGGCATCAGCGATCTCAGCAATACAGCTTCGCTGTTCGCGCATGCGGAGCGACTCGGCGTGCACTACGTGTTCGACGTCGATATGCAGGAAACCCAACTGCCGCAGCGTCTGATTGAGCTTCAGAAGTTGCTGGACGCGGCGGACGACGTCTATCTGACGATCGATCTCGACGTCTTGCCGGCCGCCACGGCGCCGGGTGTGTCGGCGCCCGCTGCGCTGGGCGTACCGCTATTGGTGATCGAAGCGATGGTGTTGCGCGTGCGGGCTTCGGGCAAGCTGCGCGCGGCGGATATCGCGGAGTACAACCCCACGTTCGATCAGGACAGGCGCACCGCGAAAGCGGCCGCGCGACTGGCGTACCGGTTGCTTTAAATCACGTCATCACGCTCACCGTATCGCGTGAGTAGTACAGACGTCGCCGGATCCCTGAACTGAAGTTAGCAAGTTCTGCCGCTTGCGTTGATGGTCACAGCTGACAATCGGTTAATTTGCGGCTCGATGAACGTGAGCCGGGCGAGGAACTGATCGATTGTTAGCGATCTTGGGCCTGATGTCGAACGACCGCTCATGGCCGATCGCTACCGCACTGCCCAGCACCCTCACCCGACAAACCAGCCTCATCCTGACGAAGCTTTTCCATACGGATCAACCGCTACATGTCACGCCAGCTATCCGCGCAGCACATCCGCCACAACGCCATCACACTTTTTTGTCTTCACGTTTAGCCTCCGCCATGGCCTCCGGCTCCAACTCTTCCGCCGACCGATTCAGGTGGACGAACACGCCCCATGACGCAAGCAGCAAGGCTGTCGAAGCAATCAGCCAGGCCGCATACCGAAGCTGCGAGGGATCCTGGTGCAGCGCTTTGAACGTTGCCACGAGCCCTTCAATGGCAAGCGCGACGACGACAACCACCAGGAATCGCGACATGAAACGCCGTACCCGCGTCGGCGCGCTCACGTCGGCCTCGCGTATGACCTCTTCCTCTACGATCGTCTCGGCGATCTGCAAGGCGACAACGGCCCCAGCCAGCAGCCCCAAAGCTTCAATGACGGATAGCGCGCTTGCCTCGTCCCATTGACTCGCAAATGCACTCAATCCGACGCGAGCGGCAATCGCAATCAACATCAGCGCCGCGCAGGTGAAGAGAGCCGCCATCAGCCCATGAACGATCGTAAAGAACCGCAAAAGTAACTTCATTCTTTTGGCTCCCTTGAATTGCAAGTGAGTGGTCCATGCCGTGTTCCATCGACTCCTGAACGGCGCGGCGACGAGGGCTGATTGTAGAGGCGGAACGGATGGGCCTGACAATGGGGCCAAACCCGCGGACCAAACCCGCGCCTCACGAATTATCGTTCCGGCCACCAGCGTGCGCGGATGCAACCGCCTTGCAATTCGTCCCTGACGTGGCGGACATGCAGCACACTCGCCACGAAGGTCCGTCCAACGATCAATATGCGAGACCCAAGCTGACTGCCCATCCTTTAACGTGGTGACCAAACACATAGGCTGCGCCAACTCGCAGGCGTTTCGACTGTGCGTCCTGGCTCGAAAGAGGAACTTCAAATCCGCCCCCGACGTTGGCTAGTGTTGAAAAACCCAGCGCGCCGTAATTGGGTCCGAAAAATCCGCCATATCCCGCATTGACAACGTAATTCAGCGGGCGCGCAAATAGCCGGGCACCCGTCGGCCCCGAGTAAGACGACTGTATCGACCATGAACCCGCTGTTTCCCTGAACCGGAGTAAAGGATCCGACTCGTCAAAGCTGGAGACCCACGACCATGCAATATGCCCGCGAATAGTCAGCGTCTGTGCCTGCGCTATATTCGCCGTCCATTCGAGCGCTGCATTCGGCGTGATCAGCCATGCATTTTCGTGCCAGTTAAGCAGGGGTCCGTCGGTAGCGGGTTTCAAGCTAGTGGCCGCGCCTGCATACGAAGCGTCATTGAGCAGCCTGGCGACGCTGAGGTCGAGGCCGGGCTCGAATGTAAACCCATAGCCGAGTTTGCTTTTCAGGAACAGACCGCCCGTCGCGCTGAAGGCCGACCACCTGCTTACGATGCTCCCTGCCGCGCCGTTTGGCGCATTGATCATGAAATCAGCTTTTTCATGAAAGTAACCACCGGACACTCGCCAGCCAATACTGTTGCGATCGGAAAAAGTGAGCAGACTGCCCTCGTAGGGGATTCGGGTGACAGTAAGCGATTGCGGAACGGCACCGTCCGAAATGTCGAGGTGCGCGGAGCTGATGTCCGGGGTCGCGCTCAAATTGACGATTTGCGAATACCCCGAACCGAGACGTGCAGCGCCGATGAGGTCCCGGGTGGACTGCGCAACGGCAGGGGCCGCGCTGGTGACAACGGAAAAAACGAAGAGAAACTGGGCCACACAGACCGGCGCAACGCTACATTGGGTTTGAGCCGAAGATCGCATGCGGGGTTCTCTCCGTGTGGCGAATGAATACGCGCCAGGTATTCAATGTACCGCATGCAATGTACCGCATGGATCCGGGCGAAGTCATTGAACTAGAAAACGGCGCGTTCACCGGGACGGCGCACTCGGCTCATATGTGCTTCAGTCATGCCGAAGGTATTTCAAGTCTGAGAGCTGATTCGCGGGGAAAATGGACTCGGCGAGTTCCCGCAACCTCAATCACCATCCAGCAGGCTGTTGAATCAATCGGATGCGTTACGTTTTAAGCAATGACCATCAAATCACGCTTATTTCGCGTGTGCGGCAATCCTCTCCCTGTTCCTTGCGTGATCTCGGCTTTTCTATGGCGGACTTTAGGCTCGATATCCGCTTTGCTTTGCGTCGCTAAATGGTCTACTGGCATCGCCGCGATTTACTTGTATTTATTTGCGTGAGCCAAACGGAAGAGCAGCGTCGCCATTGAGTCTCTTTTGGCATTAGCGCGCCGCCGGCTGATTCACGACTTCTCGCCCACACATATCGGAATGGTCTGCCCGAGGTGGGCGCCACTGTCAGCAATGGACGAACAACGCCACTCCCACTCCCACCCGCAGCGGCGCTCAGAACTGCTCGATCCACGTCGCGAGGCGATCGGCAGAAAACTCTGTTTTATATTGGGTAGGCCGAAACGCGACGGCGTTGCCTTCACGTACCGGCTGGAGCGCGAGGTCGTTCGCGTCCAGCCAAAGCAGGCTTGCCAACCATGCAGCGTGCCGGCTCGATACGGCCTGGTTTGCCGGTTCTCCCAGAAATTCGGTAAGCGCCGCAAGCTCGTCCCACACCAGAGCATCCGCTTCGCGCCTGACCCTGATGCCCGCCTCCTCCAACGTGTCAGCCAGCGCCGCCACAGCGTCGCCACCGCCAGAAACGGCACGTCGGTTACGCAACTCCGCGAGCTTCGCCGACACCATGTTGCCAAACGCCCCGCTCCGGCTACTTTCGGCCGCGACCAGATCCGAGTAGTCCAGCAACAGCCAGTCCGGCTCGGCATTGTGCACGTCGGCGAGCAGTGCGGCCGCGAGGTACGTCTCCACCGGCTGGAAGCGCTCGGGCCCGATCAGCGTGGCGGACAGCGCGCGAATCAGACCGATCCGCGTGGCGAGAGTCTGCTTTTGCAGCACGCCGAGTTTCTCGCGCAGCAAATGGTCCCGCTCCTTGCGCAGTTCGGACAGTTCGAGCGCCTGTTTCAGTTCCATGCGCAACGCTGCAATGTCCCACGGCTTTTTGATGTAGCGGTGGATATGACCGAGGTTGACGGCGGCAACAGTCTGGTCGATCTCCGAATAAGCGGTAGTCAGTATCCGCACGACATGCGGATAGCGCTCGCTTGCATAGCGGAGCAACTCGTTGCCGAACTCGCCCGGCATGCGCTGGTCGGAGACAAGGACGCCCACCGTGTCACCGTGTGCGTCCAGTAGCGCTTTGCCCTCTTCCACCGAGTTGCCAGTCAGGACTGGCGCCAGGCTTCCGATGGCACGCTGGAAGTATTTCACGGCCGTGGCCTCGTCATCGACGAAGATGATCGCCGCCGACGACTCCTGTGTGGCTTTCGCTTCGTTCATCAACAACTCCTGTGCGTTTGACCTTTGATAGGGGGGAAATCCAGCATGACGGTGGTGCCAACCCCCGACGTGGACTCGATCTGGAGTCCGCCGCCACAGGACTGCATGACGCGATTGCACAGAATCAGGCCCAAGCCGTTCCCGCCGGATTTCGCGTGCGTTGTAATCGGGTCCGTCAACAGGCGGGCCTTTATCTCGGGCGGAATTCCTGGCCCGTTGTCGCTAATGCGAATGCCGGGGCCGTGCTCCGCTGTCACGGTAAAGCGCACCGACGGAGAAGGCACATCCGCCAGCGCGCGCAGCGCATTCGACAATAGCGAAGAGAGCACGAGCGCCACGCAATTGGGCTGCGTCACGACGGGAAAGTCGCCGATGATCTCAACCTGCACCCACGAGCGCTGCGCCCCCGCAAACGGATAGGTGTCGAGCAAAGCCGAGATCAGTCCATGTGCCGTTATCTCGGTGCGGGCATCGCCCTCCGCCATTTTCCGGTGCCCATTGTGAACCGATCGCCAGAAGGACGAGACCACCGCAATGCAGTATTGTGCGCTCTCGCGCATCGCTCTAACGGCCCCGGTGATCTCGAGCGGCGAATCGTGCTCCCTGTCGTCGCGATTTTCGATGCTGCTCGCGTTCAACGCGATGGAAGCGAGCGGCGTGTTCAGTTCGTGCGCCAGAAAGGCGAGCGTCTCGTCTATCGCCATCAACCGCTGGTTCTGAATGGCGCGCTCGCGATAGCGCTCGATCGCCATTTGCAGCGTCTCGCGCACGGAAGCGGGCTTAAGCGGTTTTTCGAGGATGCGGAACACCTCGCCGGTATTCACCGTTTGTAGCAGCACGTCCACGTCTGCGTAAGCGGTGACCAGAATACGAACGATGTGCGGGTATTCCTGCGCCACCTGTCGCAACAGGTCGCCACCATCGCGGCCAGGCATGCGGAAATCCGTCACCAGCACGGCAATGCGGGCGTTGTCCTGTTGCAGGATCGCAATCGCTTCGTCACTGCTTTTCGCGAGCAGGACCTCATAATCCGCATCGACCGCGCGTGCGAAATATTTGCCCGCCAACTCTTCGTCGTCGACGTAGAGAATAGTGGGCTGCGTCTGCCTGATGTCGTTCATGGGGTTCTCACGGGGCGCGCGACAGATCGAAACTGAACGATGCCCAACTTCCCAGTTCGCTCTCAGCGTACAGCAGGCCGCCATGGCGTTCGATAACGGCATAACTGATCGACAGACCCAGGCCCAGGCCCTGACCGACATCACGTGTGGTGAAGAACGGCTCGAACACGCGCGCCAGATGCTCATCCGCGATGCCCGGCCCGTTGTCCCGCACCGTCACATGCAGGCGTTGCTCCGACCACTTCACCGAGATGTGAATCGTCGGCCCGGCGGTGCCCGCATTGCGCATGGCCAGCACTGAATTGGAAAGCAGGTTGATCAACACGCCGATAATGGCCGCTTCGTCGCCCAGCACGAGCGTATCCGCGGGAAGGTCACGCGTCACCGCTACACCGCGCAATTCATGCGCGATGAGCCGGATTGCCGAATCGAGTGCCTTTTCGAACAGGAAAGGCGTGCCTGCCTCCGCCTCGGCGCCGGGCCGGCGGTAAGCGAAGGTCTTGAGGTCCGACACGATGTGCTGGATCCGCTGCATGCCCTGCCTCGCGTCGACAAGGCATTCCTGCAGCGTCGGTTCCGTTTTGGTCACGGGTTCCTCCAACGCGACCTCGATCGCCATCAGGCAAAAATTCACCGGGTTGTTGACTTCATGCAACAGGCCCGCGGCCAGCGTACCGACCGCTGCCATTTTTTCCTGCTGCAGCAGTTGGCCTTTGATGTCGAGCAACTTGCTGTTGGTCTCTTCGAGTTGGGCATTCTTTTCCGACACTTCGGTCTTCAGGCGGAACAACATGAAGCGCACCCGCTCATTGAAGAAAGTGTAGACAGCACTGGCGGCAGCGGCGAACAGAAGAAGCAGTACGTTGACGGTCATCGTGCCGACCAGCACGGCGCCATGCGGAGGCAGCAGGCAGGCAAGCAGGTACAGGACGCAGGACAGCACCCCGAAAACCAGGTTCTGCCACAGCCCGAATGGTAATGCGATACCGGAAGCGAAGATGGCAAGATTCAGACCCATATAGTAGGGCGACTGAACACCGTCGGTCTGCCAGATCATCCACGAAATCATGGCCTGCGGCAGCAGCAGCCAGGAGAGCGTCAACCATGGGGACATGCGTCGGCCCCATGCGGTGCCCAGCATGATCACGATGCCACCGATCAGCAGCGAGACGAGCAGACGCGCGGCGGCGAACGACGTCTGCAGTTGCGGATACTGCGCGTGATCCAGCCCCACGCCCAGCAGGACGAGCACAATGGCCGTATACGCGCCGCCGCGGCTGAACGTCACGCGGAAGTCCGCCAGCTCGGTCTGATAGCCTGTGTGCAGTTGACTGATACTCATGGGTGGGTGTCTGCTGACGTTTCAGAGGATCGTGGCTTCAGCGAACACATTCACCCCGGTCTCGTCGACGTAGAGCTTCTGTTCGGTGGACTGTGCGGGCAGCAGCGAGCGCATGCCGCTCTCGTCCCGATAGATCAGATACCACTCGAGCAGATGCTCCATGCCGAACTTCTCGGGGTTCGCCGAGTGGACGTTGGTGACCAGCAGTTGCCCGCCAGGTCGCGTACGCGCAGCGAAATAACTCAACAGGCGCGCGCACACCTTGTCCGATAGATAGTCGAACAGGCCCGCACAGTACACGGCGTCGAATTCCCGCAGAGACGCATCGGGTGTAATTTTGCGTTTCAGCAAATCGTGCACCGATTGATGCACCGTCTCCACCGAAACCGTTTTTCCGGCCTCGGCCGCCGCGCTTTCGATGGCGGCCTTCGTGAAAGCCAGTGTTTCCTCGCTGAAGTCCACCAACTGGAACGACAGCAGATCGGGACGCGCGTATTCGCGCACGAAGCGCTGGATCTCGAAAGCCGGTCCGCAGCCGACGTTGAGTATCCGGAACGGTCTGCCGGCAACGCGCGCCGCTTCGGCCTGACGCGTCAGAAAGTCGATCAGCAGCGTGATCCGATTCCGGTGCGCGGTCGCCACGGCGGCCTTGAGGAAAGCCGTATTGACGATCTGGAAGTAGGTGGTCGGTCCCTGTTGCGGATCGTTCAGGATCTGGTTGACCATCTCGTAGTCGCCGGCATAGCCCAGCGGCTTCGTAAACGTCCGGTAAACGAAAGGGGCTCGCAGCAGCAACGGATGCAGTGCCGCTTGCGCGTACGTACGATGCACGGGCGCACTGTCTACGTCGACGAGCCCGGCCTCTTCTTCGAGCCGCACGAGGTACGACTTGACCTTGTGCATGATCGGCGTGGCGAGCTCGTAGAACAGATCCTCGCGCAGCCTGCCGTCGGTCTTTGGCAGGCTCTCGGTGAGATCGACCTGCTCGACCCAGCGCGACACTTCCGAGAGGAACGCGCGCATCTCGTTGACCACGATCTGGTAGCCGCGCCGGATATTGAAGCGCGCATCCCAGTCGCTGATGAAGAGTTCGGCTTCTCGCCCGACCGACCTGGGTTCATTGGACAGGACGCTCAGCTCGCGCCATTCGTCGATCAGCGCCAGCGATACCACCGCCGTGAGGCCGGTGTTCACCAGACTGACGACCACGGCCTTGCCCAGATAGGCGTTCTTGCTACCCATCCGCACGCTCAGCTCGCTTAACACCTCGCTGACCTGCACGATCGAGTAGGGGTTATAGACCTCCATCACCAAAGACTTTCTCTGGAGGTTAATGATCGTCCCACGCACGTGCTCGCGTTGCGAGTTGCGGAAGCTGACTACCGGATCGATTTGCGTTTGAGAGTACACGGTATAAGAACCTGAGGAATCTGGAAAACGCAGTTGGGTGTTGGATGAAGTCCAGTGATTGGCTGCCGCACTTACGACATGGGATACGAGCCGTGGACGTGGATCAAACCAGTGTTGCGCGGGCAACAATAAAACCCTTTGCCAGAAGCTGGCCTCCGGCGAGTCGCAGTGTAACACCAACAACGGTTAATTCTGAACCACGCCAAATTAGCGGGGAAGCACGTCGGCAAGTTTGCCTTACGAGCGCCTACACGAGCTGGAATTGGAGTGTTGACGAGCCGTCTTTCTCAATGGCCGCTACTGTGGACAGGAAGATGATTGCTATAGCGCGAATTAGTCCGCTACGCAATAGCGACGCTCAGCCGCGCTGGGTCTACGAATGCGGGCGTGACTCACCGCGCTATTCCGAAGCCGGCACAAGGGCTCTGGCGGTTCGCTCGGATTGAGCTTCCGGGAATTGACCCAAATAGCTTTAGCTTTCCGTTTTATTACGTGTTAAAAGGCGCCTGCGCCCGGGTGAATTACGCAAATAGCATCTTGATTTGACCTTTGCCAACCCTATAACGTCCAATTGCAAAATTGTTAGCTATTGGCTTTGCCGCGCTCTTGGGCCCGATGTGCTTCGAAATACGAATGCCTTTGCCAGCCCTACGGCGCATCTATCCAATTGGACAGCATGCGCCGGCCGGAACGCGCGTGTAAGCACCTCATAGACCGCGGTTCGGCATAAGCAGTGAATCGCGGTATGAAGGACAGTACCGCGCCCACGTCTATGCCGCCGCAGTCAGCCTGGAATCTCGGGCTCGACCAGCTTGGCCAGTTGAACCAGCGACTCTTGCCAGCCGAGGTAGCACATCTCGACAGGAATGACCTCGGGCACGCCCTCCTGCACGACGGCGAGTTCGGTCCCGCAAGACACGTGCCGCAGTGAAATGGTGGTGATCATCTGGCCGGGCAGGTTCGGATCGTCGAACCGGTCCGTATAGCGGATCTTCTCGGACGGCACCAGCTCGAGGTATTCGCCGCCGAACGAGTGACCGTTGCCGGTGCCGAAGTTACGAAAGGACATCTTGAACGTACCGCCCACCCGCGCGTCCATGTGGTGAACCTGACAGGTAAATCCGTAAGGAGGAAGCCATTTTGCCAGCGCATCGGCTTCGAGGAATGCCCGGTACACGCGTTCGGGAGTAGCGCGCAGGATCCGATGAAGGTTGACGGTTCCGGTAGTCATGGTGTGTTCGCCTTTCACTAAAGAGTTGGACATACTCCTACGACGAACCGGCGCCAGCAATATCGACATGGCAGTGACTCGGGAAAACCCGTAGACTCCAACGGACTTCACCCGTGACCGTTCCCCCGGCCTGCGGCCGTCACCACATCGGCGGCATGATCCGCGTGATACGACGAACGCACCAGCGGCCCCGCTACCACCTCGCGAAAGCCCATTTTCAAACCCTCGTCGCGCCACGAAGCAAACTGCCCTGGCTCGACGTATCGACGCACCGGCATATGAAAGCGCGACGGCGCAAGATACTGGCCGATGGTGAGGATATCGACATCATGCGCGCGCAAATCGCGCATGGTGTCGAGTAATTCCTGGTCGGACTCGCCAAGTCCGACCATCAATCCCGACTTCGTCAATACGGCCCCATTCGCCTGCTTGACGCGCGCGAGCAACGCGAGCGAGCCGCGATAGTCCGCGCCGGCACGCGCGGCCCGATACAGTGACGGCACCGTTTCGATGTTGTGATTGAACACGTCGGGCCACGCCTGCGAGAGTTCGGACAAGGCCCGCTCCACGCGCCCCCTAAAATCCGGCGTCAGCACTTCGACCCGGATGCCCGGTACACGCTCGCGCAGCAACGCGATGCAACTTGCGAAATGTGCGGCGCCGCCGTCGCGCAGATCATCACGATCCACCGAGGTCACCACCACATAGCGAAGACCGAGCGCCGCCACGGCTTCGGCGAGCCTGCGCGGCTCGCCATCGTCCAATGGCTCCGGCCGGCCGTGCGCGACGTCGCAGAACGCACAACGCCGCGTACAGATACCGCCCATGATCATGAACGTGGCGGTGCGCTGTGCAAAACATTCGCCGATGTTCGGGCACATCGCCTCCTCGCACACCGAATGCAATCGATGCTCGCGCAGAATCGCCGCCACGCCGGCAACCGTCTCGCTCATCATCGGCCGCGCATGCAGCCACGGCGGCTTCGGCAAGGCTTCGCCGCCGGCGAGCGGCACGATCTTCACCGGAATTCGCGCGAGTTTGTCGCCACTGCGCTTGCCGTGCTGGCCAAGTGCAGTGACGCTATCGCCATGCAGGGCGGCGTCCATCTCAACGCCCCAGGAAGTCGTTGAGCAGGCGGTTCACCTCCGAGGCCGCCTCCATCTGCACCATATGCCCCTTTCCTTCGAGCACATGAACTCGGATATCGCCCTGGAGTTCCTGTGCGTGCGAAGCCGGAATGATCTGATCCTGAGCACCCCAGATCACCAACGCGCGAGGCACCAACTCCGCAAGCCGGTCGCGATAGTCCGCGCGTTGAGCGTCGCCATCGAAAGCCGACGCGGCAATCTTGCGTAACGTGTCCTGCACGCCTTCGAGCCGCTTGTACTTGACGATGTCTTCCACGAGTTGGCGCGTCACGAGCGTGGGGTCGGCAAACAGCTTCGCCAGGTGCGGCTTGAGCGCGTTGCGATTGCTGCCCTCCGTGAATCCGCTGATGTACCCGCCATTGATTTCATTGCCGAGCCCCGCGCCCGCGATCAGCGAAAGCGACGCGACGCGCGCAGGCGCTCTGGCGGCCACCGTCATGGCCACCAGCGCGCCCATCGAATGACCGACCAGATGAGCGTTGCCGATACCGCGGTCGTCCATGAACGCGATTACGCTATCCGCCAGTTCTTCCGCACTGCCGGTCTCGACCGCTTTGCCGGATTCGCCGTGGCCGGGCAAATCCAGCGCCCACACGGTGCGATGCGCGGCGAGATCGGCATGATTGAAAAGCCAGTTGTTGAGGTCGCCGCCAAAGCCGTGAATCAGCAACGCGGGCGTGCCGCCATCGCCCAGTTTCAGATAGCGCACGGTGCGCCCGCCGATCTGCGCTTTTTCCGGCTGGGGTCCGGATTCGCCGGCCTCGGCGCTCGCCGGCACGAAGTCGCGCTGAAATGCTTCGACCGCCGCGTCGATCTCCGCATCCGCCGCTTCCGCGTCGGCTACCACGGCAAGCAACGCGCCGATCGGCAGCGTGTCGCCCTCCTGCGCGATCTGCCGCCGCAAGATGCCGTCGAACGCGCACTCGACGCCGGACGAAATCTTGTCCGTCTCCACGTCGAGTATTTCCTCGCCTTTGGTGACCTTGTCGCCGATCGCCTTGAGCCAGCCGTTGACCTGCCCCTGCTCCATCGAAAGGCCCCACTTGGGCATCGTAATCATATGGATCGGCATCGCTTAACCTCTCACTTTCAACACGGCGTCGGCGATCTGCCTGGCCGACGGGATATACATATCTTCGAGCACGCCAGCGAACGGCGTGGGCGTATGCGGCGCGGTCACCATTTCGATCGGCGCCTTCAGCGAGCGAAACGCGCGTTGTGCGATGAGTGCGGAGATATCCGTAGCCATCGAGCAGCGCGGATTCGCTTCGTCCACGACCACGACGCGGCCAGTGCGCCTCGCGCTTTCGAGAATGGTCTCTTCGTCCAACGGCGAGGTGGTGCGCAGATCGATGACCTCGACCTCTATGCCGTCTTTCGCGAGTTTTTCCGCGGCCTCGGTGGCGTAATGCACCATGCGGCCGTACGTGACGATCGTGGCGTCGTCCCCGTCCCGTACGATGTTCGCTTCGCCGAACGGAATCGCATACGACTCTTCGGGCACGTCGCCTTCGCGGCTGTATAGCAGCTTGTGCTCGCAGAAAATCACCGGGTCGTTGTCACGAATCGCCTGGATCAGCAGCCCTTTCGCGTCGTACGGTGTGGACGGACACACCACTTTCAGTCCGGGTATGTGCGTAAACAGCGAGGTCAGCATCTGCGAGTGCTGGGCGGCCGCGCGCAAACCAGCGCCCTGCATTGCACGTATCACGACCGGCGTCACCGCCTTGCCGCCGAACATGTAGCGGAACTTGGCGGCCTGATTGAAAATCTGGTCGAAGCACACCCCCATGAAATCGATGAACATCAACTCGGCCACCGGCCGCATGCCGCACGCGGCCGCGCCCACCGCCGCGCCGATATAGCCGCCTTCGGAAAGCGGCGTATCGAGCACGCGGCCCGGATACTTGTGAAACAGGCCTTTCGTGACGCCGAGTACGCCGCCCCACGCATCCTGTTCGCCTGGCGAGCCTGCGCCGCCCGCGTTGTCCTCGCCCATCACGATGACGGTTTCATCGCGGGCCATTTCCTGACTCAGTGCTTCGTTGATTGCCTGAGAAAATGTGATCTTGCGTGCCATGTCTGTCTCCTGGCGACCGGCGTTAGCGCTGTCGCGCCGACTTCGGTTCCGTGAAAGTTTGCGAATCGTTCGGGTTTGCCGCGGACGCGTTACGGATAGGACACGTAGACGTCGCTCAACAGGTCTTCTGCGGTTGGCAGCGGAGCGGCCTTGGCCTCGGTCACGGCGCTATCGATCAACACCTTGACTTCCGCATCGACGCCGCGCAATTGATCCGCGCTGAGCATCTCTGAGCGCACCACGCGTTCCTCGAAACGCTTCAGGCAGTCTTTCTCGTCCCGCAGTTTCTGCACTTCGCCCGGCGCGCGATAGGTTTGCGCATCGCCTTCGAAGTGGCCGAAGTAGCGCGAGAATTTCACTTCGACGAGCGTCGGCCCGCCGCCGTGACGCGCCCGTTCGATCGCCTCGCCAAGCGCCTCATGCACCGCGAAGAAATCGAAGCCGTCCACGATTACGCCTGGCATGCCGAAACCGCTCGCGCGATCGGCAATGTTGTCGGTCGCAACGGACCACGTCGAAGAAGTCGCTTCCGCATAACCGTTGTTCTCCGCGACGAAGATCACCGGCAAGCGCCATACGGACGCGAGATTCATCGATTCGAAGATCACACCCTGATTCGACGCGCCATCGCCGAAGAAACACACGCCCACGCCGCCCGAGTTCTTGTACTTTGCCGCGAGCGCCGCTCCGCAAATCAGCGGGCCGCCCGCGCCGACAATACCGTTCGCGCCGAGCATGCCCTTCGACAGATCGGCGATATGCATCGAGCCGCCTTTGCCGTGGCATACACCGGTCTTGCGGCCATAGATTTCGGCCATCATGCCGCGCACGTCGACACCTTTGGCGATGCAGTGGCCATGACCGCGGTGCGTGGTTGCCACGTAGTCCGCGTCGTTCAGATGCAGCATCGTGCCGACCGCGGACGCTTCCTCGCCCGCATACAGGTGCACGAAACCGGGTATTTCGCCGGTCGCGAATTCCACGTGCAGGCGCTCCTCGAACTCGCGGATCGTGCGCATCATGCGATACGCCTTCAGCAGTTCGTCCTTGCTCAACTCAGTTGAAACCGACATGGTGTGTCTCCTTGGAATGAATGCACTGCTTGCCTACAACCTACGTTTGATGCGCAACCACATTTGCCACTTCACGAACCAGTTGCCGCGACGCCGAGTAGCGCAGCGTGCGTTCGACATCGACGGTGAGCGGCCCGTCCCAATCCAGCGAGATTTCATATTGATCGCCGCGTTCCAGTTCGATTTCGCGCTCGCCGTCGAACGCGAGCGTGCCGTGTTCGGCATCGAGCGGCGTCCAGTTGCCGACTTCGAAACGCTCGCAGGTCCGCATGAAGACCCGCTCGACGCGCCCCGGTGCAATCGGCGCGACCAGCGGCACGCCGGATTCGCCGGGCCGCGCAAAGCGCAGATGCAAACCGTGCGACGCCGTGCGCTCGACGGGCGCCCACGCGCCGCCGATCGACGAGAGCCCGATGCCGTCCGGCGACGCGAAGGTGAGAAAGAGCGTGTCGATATCGGCCGGATCGGATACGGCGCGAGCACCGACGAAGCGTTGCCGGCTCACGCACACATCCACTAAGGCGATCTCTTCACGGCCGCGGTTCGGACCGGCCACGCAGCGCACCACAAGGCGCTTGTTACGCGTGAACGCCACTTCTGGCGGCACCGCGCCGGACGCGGCCAGAGCGCCGGCGAGACCGGCGACCGTCGCCTCGCGCAGATCGGGAAACGCGTTGTTCGTGCCGGTCGACAAGGTCAGCAACGGCACCCTGCCGCAATGCGCGGCCACCGCGCGATGCGTGCCGTCGCCGCCCAGCACCGCAATCAGTTCGACGCCGGCCTGCAGCATGGCGGCGATACCCGCATGCGTGTCCGCGGCGCTATCGGTGATCGGCTGTTCGATGAAATCGACCGCGGGCCAGCGTTGCTGCGCGGCGACCGCCGCATGCGTGTCGAGCGCGCGCAGCAGCAACGCGGCGACGCCGGTCCGGTCGCGCAAGGTCAGCACGCGATCCACGCCGAGCACGCCCAGGCCCGCCAACAGACGAACGACCATGTTGGCTTTCTCGGCTGTCGGAAACACCGATGCGTAGGAGGTAAGGCGGCGAATGTCACGACCCGACGCAGGGTTCGCGATCACGCCGACGGTCACTGGCGATGGCACTGGGCTTGTCTCCTGCCCGCGTCTTGCGCGGACTCATATCTGGAGCGCCGTCTTCGAGCGACGGCACTTTTGTCATGAGCAGAACACTGCAAGGGGTGTGCCAATTTCACCGCGCGAGCGTCGGACCAGGCGAAAGTGCCTTGTTTAAAGGGTCTTGCGCATGGAACACGTTGCGAGGCGGGTTGGTCGCGCCGTGCACCGCAACGCGCGGCGCGTCTCACGTACCGCGTGTGCGACGTGCAGCGGCCGGCATCACTTGCGCACTGAGTCTTGCAAACCCGTGTGCCACCTGCATCGAGGCGATGCGAGACGGCGTCTCATCCCGAGTTGAGACAAACGTCTCACGCGTCTAGCGTGCTGCATTGCAATGTGATTGATGCGGCAGGATGTGCTACAAGAACAGCCTGACCTGACTGCGTGTCGCTCGACCGGAGCCGACCATGCCTTACGTTTCGCAAAACCAGCACGTCGAACGCGTGCGCGGCGCCATCGAAGGACGGCTTCCCGCGCCGGCCGATTCCACGCGCCTCGTATCGTCGTGGCAACGCTCGTTCGAACAATATCGGCTCGATCCCGGTGCGGCGATCGGCCCACGCGTGCTGACGTCCGCCGAATTGCGCGAAGTGCAGGGAAAAGAGGAGGCTTTCCTGCGTGCCTCGGGCCAGTGCCTGAGCCGCCTGCACGACATGATTCGCGTCGCCGACTATTGCGTGATGCTCACGGATGCGCACGGCATCACGATCGACTACCGGATCGAGCGGGAACGCCGCAGCGATTTCAAGCACGCGGGACTGTATATCGGATCATGCTGGTCCGAACGGGAAGAAGGCACGTGTGGCGTGGCAAGCGTACTGACCGATCTCGCGCCGATCACGGTGCATAAGACCGATCACTTTCGCGCCGCCTTCACGACCTTGACCTGCAGCGCCGCGCCGATTTTCGCGCCGACCGGCGAGATGATCGGCGTGCTCGACGCCTCCGCCGTGCGCTCGCCGGATAACCGCGACAGTCAGCGGTTGGTGTTCCAACTGGTGCGTCAGAGTGCCGGCCTGATCGAGGACGGCTATTTCCTCAATCAAACCGCGCAGCACTGGATCCTGTTCGGTCATTCGAGCCGCAACTTCGTCGAGGCGCAACCCGAAGTGCTGATCGCGTTCGACGAATGCGGCAATCTGGTCGCCGCCAATCGCAAGGCGCGCGAGTGCATTCCCGCGTTGAACGGTCCACGCCACATCGACGAAATATTCGACACAGCCGACGTGCACCTGCACGACGTCGCGCGTACCGATGCGATTGTCTGCTTGCGCCTGCGCGCGACGGGCGCCACTTTGTACGCGCGCATTCGTGCGCCGCTCAAACGCGCTTCGCGTGCGACAACCGGCGCGGCGGCCGGTGCCGCGCGGCAACCGCACGGCGGGACTCAGGACGATCTGCAAGTCGGCGCATTGGGCCGTTTTCTGAAAAGTGCCGATGCACGCATCGCGCACAACGCGTCGGTGGCATTGCGCATCATCGGCAAACGGCTGCCGATTCTGATTCTCGGCGAGACCGGCGTCGGCAAGGAAGTCTTCGCGCACGCCGTGCATGATTCGGGCGCGAGACGTACACGGCCATTTATCGCCGTGAATTGCGGGGCGATTCCCGAATCGCTGATCGAGAGCGAACTATTCGGCTACGCGCCCGGCGCCTTTACCGGCGCACGCAGCCGCGGCGCTCGCGGCAAGATCGCGCAGGCGCATACCGGCACGTTGTTTCTCGACGAAATCGGCGATATGCCGCTCAATCTGCAAACACGGCTGCTGCGCGTGCTGGCGGAAGGCGAGGTGATGCCGCTCGGTGGCGATGCGCCCGTGCGCGTCGATATCGACGTGATCTGCGCCACGCACCGCGATCTCGCGCAGATGGTGGCGGAAGGATCGTTCCGCGAAGATCTCTATTACCGCTTGAGCGGCGCCAGCTTGCCGATGCCGCCGTTGCGCGAACGCGCGGATATCGGCGACATGATCGCGGCCGTATTCGACGAAGAAGCGCAAATGGCCGGGCATGTCCTCACGCTCGACCCACGCCTCGCCGAACGCCTCGCGGCCTTCGCATGGCCGGGCAACATTCGCCAGTTACGCAACGTACTGCGTTACGCCTGCGCGATGTGCGATTCCGCGCGCGTTGAATTGCGGCATATCGCGCCGGACGTCGCAGCATTGCTGGCACCCGAGGGCGCGGGCAATCGCGCATTGGCGTCGGCGTTTGCGCAGCAGGACCCGCGCGACGAGCGTACGCGCATTGTCGAAGCGCTGACGCAACATCAATGGCGGCCCAACGCCGCGGCGCAATCACTGGGCATGTCGCGCGCGACCTTATACCGGCGTATCGCGAAACTGGGGATCGTCGGGCCGCATCGCTGCTAATGCTTTTTCCGCAGGCGCCGATAATCCAACGGCACTAGCGTTAGTGGCTGATCATCCATGGCCTGCCCGCGGGATTGGTCTTGAGGCCGCCCGCGGTCGTCGCGCCCTTGGTGCTGCCCGATCCGCATCCACAACCCGGCCCATGCCGGTGCTTGTACTCGCCCGAGCGTTGCGGCGCATGCGCCGAACGCTCGTTGACCTGATGCCCGGCGCGCGCGCTCGCCGCCATCAACGACAACGAAGGCAGGCTCAAGGTGCGTTGCGCCGGCGTGTCACAGGTGGGGCATGCGCAAGGCATGTCGCGCTCGGCCACGCGGCGGATCGCCGCGAATGGGCCGCAGTTCTCGCAACGGTAATCATATGTCGGCATGGTATGGTCCTTGAGTACCTTGATTCGTTCTATCTCCAACGACCGCCGCGCCATGAACAAACTCAACACGGCGGTCTTCCAGCCACGACCCTTTCGGGTGTTTCAACAGCCGCCTACGTCAGACCAGATCCGGTGACAAAGGCAGATCCACGCCGCCGGTAATGTGCTTGACGGGCCCTGCGGAAGTCGGCTGGATATCGAAGTCGAAAATCTGCGTCGGCAACCAGAGCGTCGCGCACGCGTTAGGCACATCCACGACGCCGCTGATATGCCCCTGCACCGGCGCCGTGCCCAGAATCGAGTAAGCCTGAGCGCCCGAGTAACCAAACTTCTTCAGGTACTCGATCGCATTCAGGCACGCCTGACGGTAGGCGATATGCACGTCCAGATAGTGCTGCTTGCCCTGTTCATCGACTGAAATGCCTTCGAAGATCAGGTAGTCGTTATAGTTGGGTGTGATCGGGCTTGGTTTGAAAATCGGGTTCTTGATCCCGTATTTCTCCATGCCGCCTTTGATCAACTCCACCTTCATATGCACCCAGCCGGCCATTTCAATGGCGCCGCAGAAGGTGATTTCACCGTCGCCCTGGCTGAAGTGCAGATCGCCGACGGAAAGACCCGCGCCATCCACGTACACCGGGAAATAAACTTTCGAACCGCGCGACAGGTCCTTGATATCGCAATTGCCGCCATGCTCGCGCGGCGGCACGGTGCGCGAGCCCTCGGCGGCGGCGTTGTCGCGCGCGTCTCCGGCGAGGCGCCCCATGTGCGCCGTGGCGGCGAACGGCGGATTGGCGAGGCCGGGAACGCGTTGCGGGTCGGTGGCGATCAACCCGGCTTCGCGCTCGTTCCAGGTGGCCAGCATCTTCGGATCAGGCAGGCAGCCGATCAGCCCCGGGTGAATCAGGCCCGCGAAATTCACGCCGGGAATATGGCGCGAACTCGTGTAGAGACCATGAAAATCCCAGATCGACTTTTGTGCTTGGGGAAAGTGGTCGGTCAGGAAACCACCGCCATTCTTCTTCGAGAAGAAACCGTTGAAGCCCCATTGGCTCTCCTGCTTCGCGCCGATGTCGAGCAGGTCCACCACCAGCAGATCGCCCGGCTCCGCGCCCTTCACGCCCACCGGTCCCGAGAGGAAGTGCACGATGGAGAGATCGATATCGCGCACGTCGTCGGCACTGTCGTTGTTCTTGATGAAGCCCCCGGTCCAGTCATAGGTCTCCAGAATGAAATCGTCGCCCGGATTGACCCAGCAGGCCATCGGAATATCCGGATGCCAGCGGTTGTGGACGTTCTCGTTGTCGTAGGCCGACTGGTTCAGATCGACCTTGATTAGCGTTTCAGCCATTGCAAACTCTCCTCTTGGAAATTGCAGACAGTCGGCTCACACCGACAGATACTCGCGAATCTTCGCGGTGTCGGCGTCGCTGCGCGTGCTCTCATGCACGAGGCGCCCGCCTTCGATAACGAAGAGCCGGTCAGCCACATCGAGTGCGAAACTCAGGACCTGCTCGGACACGACAATGGTGATGTCCCGCAGCTTGCGAATCTCATTCAACGCGCGCGCAATGTCCTTGATGATGGACGGCTGAATGCCCTCGGTGGGCTCGTCGAGCAACAGCACCTTGGGCTCCGTCACCAGCGCGCGCGCAATCGCCAGTTGTTGCTGCTGACCGCCGGACAGGTTGCCGCCCTTGCGCGAGCGCATCTCATAGAGCACCGGAAAGAGCGCATAGATTTCGTCGGGCACGCGCTTCGTAGGCGAGTTCTCCAGACCGGTCTGGATGTTCTCCTCCACGCTCAAGGTGGAGAAAATCTGCCGCCCCTGTGGCACGTACGCGATACCTTTGGCGACGCGCCGGAAACTTTCATCGCGCGAGACCTCTTCTCCATCCACCTGCACCGAACCCGCCTTGAGCGGCAAAATGCCGATCAGCGACTTGAACAGCGTGGTCTTGCCCATACCGTTGCGTCCCATGATCGCCACGGTCTCGTTGCGGGCGGCGTTGAAGCTGATGCCGTGCAAGGCTTCGCTCTGGCCATAACTGACGAATACGTCGTCGACATTCAACATGCTGGGCTCCTCGTTGCTCGTTTCACGGCCGCCTCCTGTCCAACTCGAGTTTCGTTCGACTTCGTACACGACTCAGTGGCCCAGATAGACATCAATCACGCGTGGGTCGTTTTGCACCTGTTCCATCGCGCCCTCGGCGAGAATCTTTCCCTGGTGCATTACCGTGACCTTGTGGGCGATCTGCTCGACGAAAGCCATGTCATGTTCGATAACGATCATCGAACGGTTCTGGCAGATCCGTTTGAGCAGCTCGGCCGTGACCTCGCGCTCGCGCACGCTCATACCGGCGATCGGCTCGTCGAGCATCAACAGTTCGGGCTCCTGCATCAGCAACATGCCGATTTCCAGCCACTGTTTCTGCCCGTGCGACAGCAAGCCGGCTTCGAGATCGAGCTGACTGGCGAGGCCGATCTCACCAGCCACGCTTCTCACGCGGTCCATCACGTCGTCGGTGCGGCGAAACGCCAGCGCACCGAACACGCCACGTCCTCGCGGAAACGACACTTCGAGGTTCTGAAACACGGAGAGGTTTTCGTAGATAGACGGTGTCTGGAACTTGCGGCCTATCCCTTTTCGCACGCGGCGAAACTCCGGCAACTGCGTCATCTCTTCGTTGCGGAACTTGATGCTGCCGTGGGTCGCACGCGTCTTGCCGCAGATGAGATCGAGCAGCGTGGTCTTGCCCGCGCCGTTCGGTCCGATCACCACGCGCAGCTCGCCGCGATCCACATACAGGTTGAGCGAATCGATCGCCTTGAAGCCGTCGAACGAGACGCTCAGCTCTTCCACAGCCAGCACGAAATCGGTATTGCTCATGAGGCGCTCCTTGCGCCGCGGCGCGCGAGCCACGGCTTCACATGACTGTCGTAGAGACCGGCGAGCCCGTTCGGAAATGCCATCACCACGCCAATGAAGAGCGCAGCCATGAGGAATAGCCACAGGTTCGGAAAGCTCTCCGAAAACCACGTCTTGCCGAGATTGACGAGCACCGCGCCGTAGACCGCACCGACCAGCGACATGCGTCCGCCGACAGCGGCATAGATCACCATTTCAATGGAAGGCACGATCCCCACGAACGACGGTGACATGAAACCCACCTGCAACGTGAACATCGCGCCACCGATCGCGGCCAATATCGCGGCGACGCAGAACGCGAACACTTTGAACATGGCCACGTCGTAGCCCGAAAAACGCACGCGGTCTTCCTTGTCGCGCATGGCGAGCAGCAGCGTGCCGAGCTTGCTGCGCTGGATTTGCCGGCAACAGAGAATTGCCACCAGCAGCAGGACGGCATTGACGAAGTACAGGATCAGCTTCGCACCGTCGCCGCGAATGTCCCATCCGAGCAGCGTACGCAAATCCGTGATGCCGTTCACACCGCCCGTATACCCTTGCTGGCCGATGATCAGCACCGAAAGAATCAGCGCCACCGCCTGCGTGATGATGGCGAAGTACACGCCGCCCACGCGCCGCTTGAACATGGCAAAGCCCACCACGAACGCCAGCGCGCACGGTACGACCACCACCGCCGCGAGCGCGAACGGCAGCGAATGAAACGGCTTCCACCAGAACGGCAAAGCGGTGAGCTGGTTCCAGTCCATGAAGTCGGGAATGCCGGGCGTCGACTGGATTTTCGTGCTGATCGGGTCGGAGGCTTCGAGCTTGAGGAACATGGCCATGCAGTAGCCGCCGAGGCCGAAGAACACCCCTTGCCCGAGGCTCAGCACGCCGCCGTACCCCCACGCCATCACGAGGCCGACGGCAACGAACGCGTAGGTCAGGTACTTGCCCATCAGGTTCAGACGGAACACGTCGAGCGCGAGCGGAAACACCACGAGAATCAGCGCTGCCAGCACGGCGATGCTGCCGTAGCCATCGGTTGTCAGCCAGCGCCACAGCGCGGGCCGCAGGCCGGCGCGCCCGGCTGCATGATCCGGCGAGGCGGGCACGCCGGCGGAAGGGTTCAGCGGGTCCATATGCGTTTCTCCGGGCTGAAGCAATTGATAGGTCGGTTCAGAGGCGCACTCAATGAAAGATCACGCACGGCGCACCTTCGACGCGAAAAGTCCTTGCGGCCGGAGCATCAGCACGATCACGATGGTCAACAGCGTCACCACGCGCGCCGACGAACCCGTCATGAAGAACTCGCTGATCGACTGCATCTGCGCAATGCCGAACGCGGACGCCACCGTGCCAAGCAGGCTCGCGGCGCCGCCGAACGTCACCACGAGGAACGAATCGACGATGTAGAGCGATCCGCTGGTCGGCCCGGTGGAACCGATCGCGGTGAACGCCGCGCCCGCGACGCCCGCCATGCCGCAGCCGATCGCAAAGGTCAACCGGTCGGTCTTGCGTGTGTCGATGCCCGCGGCATTCGCCATCTGACGGTTCGCCACCGTGGCCCGCACACGCAGGCCCCAGCGCGAGCGGTATAGCGCCAGCAGCACGCCGCCTGTCATGAGCACAGCGAGGCTCATCACGAAGAGGCCGTTGATCGGAATGTCGAGGCCCGGCTTCGGCGACCATGAGCCCATCAGCCAGTCGGGCAAAGTCGGGCTCACTTCTTTCGGACCGAACACCGAGCGGAATACCTGCTGCATGCCGAGGCTCAGCCCCCAGGTGGCCAACAAGGTGTCGAGCGGGCGCCGGTATAGATGACGGATCAACGCCCACTCCGCGACCCAGCCTGCCGCGAACGCCAGCGCGAAAGCCGCACAAATGGCGAGCGGGAAATACACGGGCGCGAAGCCGTGCCAATAGTTGTCGGCCAGCTGCGAAAACATATAGATCGTGTACGCGCCGATCGTCATGAATTCGCCGTGCGCCATATTGATGACGCCCATCTGGCCGAAGATCACCGCCAGCCCCAGCCCCATCAGCAGCAACACGCTGAAAAGGCTCAAGCCCGCGAAACCCTGCATCAGCGTGATGTTAAGAATGTCCGAAGCCGACATGTCGCTCTCCTCGAATTGATCGGCGCGCGCTCGCACTGCGGCGAGCGCGCTGCACTCGTGGCTTGCCGCGGTGATTACTGGTAGCCCTTCGGGAACGGATTGGGCTCGATCAGATCCGGCGATTCCGCGACCACCTTGAACTGGCCGTCGGCCTGTGCCTGACCGATGCGCGTGCGGCTCCACAGGTGATGGTTCGCGTGGATCTTCACGTAGCCTTCGGGTGCGGTCTTCAATTCGATGCCGGGCGAGGCCGCCACCACCTTGTCGACGTCGAAGCTGCCGGCCTTCTCCACCGCCGCTTTCCAGAGCCATGGCCCGAGGTAGGCCGCCTGGGTCACGTCGCCGATCACGGATTTCGGTCCGTATTTCGCCTTGAATGCCGCAACGAATTTCTTGTTGTTGTCGTTCTCGAGCGATTCGAAATACTTCATGGCCGAATAGAAGCCTGCGAAGTTTTCGCCGCCAATGCCGAGCACTTCGTCTTCCGTCACCGAGATGGTCAGCAGGAACTGCTTGTCCGCGGTGATGCCCGCCGCTTTGAGCTGCTTGTAGAACGCCACGTTCGAACCGCCGACGATGATCGCGTAGATGCAATCCGGCTTGGCGATCTTGATCTTGTTGATCAGCGAATTGAAGTTGGTGGTGCCGAGCGGGTAGTACTCCTCGCCGACCACCTTGCAGCCGGTCAGATGCTGCTCGATGTGCTTGCGCGCAATCTTGTTCGAGGTGCGCGGCCAGATGTAATCCGAGCCGATCAGGAAGAAGCTCTTGGCCTTCTTCGTCTGGTTCGCCCAGTTCAGCCCCCAGAGAATCTGTTGCGTCGCTTCCTGGCCGGTGTAGAACACGTTGTGCGACTGCTCAAGGCCCTCGTAGAAGGTCGGGTAGTACAGCAGGCCGTTGTCGCGTTCGAAAATCGGCAACACGGCCTTGCGCGAGGCCGATGTCCAGCAGCCGAACACGGCGGCGACGTGATCGTTCTCCAGCAGCTTCTTCGACTTTTCAGCGAAGGTGGGCCAGTCGGATGCACCGTCTTCCTGAATGACCTTGATCTGGCGGCCAAGAATACCGCCCGCCGAATTGATCTGTTCGATCGCCAGCCGCTCGGCCTGAATCGAGCCGGTTTCGGAGATCGCCATCGTGCCGGTCGCCGAGTGCAACTGCCCCACCGTCACTTCGGTATCGGTGACGGCAAGGTGCGTGGTGTTGACCTTCGCGGTCGGATACTGCTGGGCCCGCGCGATGCCGGACATGGCCAGCGCGGGCGCGGCAGCGAGCCCCATCAGCAGTTTGCGGCGCAGCGCCGAGGGCATGCCGGACTCGTTCTGATCATCGTGTGACATCGAATTCTCCTTGTAGTCGTGGTCGGGCGACCCGCGCTGGGAACCGGATGGCGGTGTCGACGCCACGAAAGGTAGGTAGCCAATTTGCGCGGCCCAATACGTCAGTTGACGTAGGGCGCGACGAAAATCCGCTCCCTATAATCGCGGCGGCGTGGCGTGCCCCAATGGCGCGAGGGGAAGGAGGCGAGCGCGAATGGAATGCAATTTGCATGGCCGCACCGCTAGCCACGGAATCCGCCGACGAAAGGCCTCGATGCACCAAACGCAACCACAGAACCCGCTGCCTGCGGGTCCCGCCACCCAAGCTGGGGCATCGCGCCCGCCCGCAGGCGGCACGCAGCGCATCGTCAAGATCCGCCGCGACTACAACGCGTGGGTCGGCGACGAGACGCTCGAGGACTACGCGCTGCGTTTCACGCCGCGCACGTTCCGGCGCTGGTCGGAATTCCGCGTCGCCAATACGGCGATCGGCGCGGTGTCGTTTCTGGTGCTCGAAGCGATTGGTGGCGCGCTGGTGGTGAACTACGGTTTCACCAACGCGCTCTGCGCGATCCTCGCCGTCTCGCTGCTGATCTTCCTGACGGGCATTCCGATCAGCTATTACGCCGCACGCAACGGCGTCGACATGGACCTGCTCACGCGCGGCGCGGGCTTCGGCTACATGGGCTCGACGCTGACCTCGCTGATCTATGCGGTCTTCACTTTCGTTTTTTTCGCGCTGGAAGCGGCCATCATGTCGCTCGCGCTGGAGCTGTATCTGAAGGTGCCGCTTTCCGTGGCTTACGTGATCAGCGCGCTCGTGATCATTCCGGTCGTGACCTTCGGCATTACGTTCATCAACCGTCTGCAGGGCTGGACCCAGCCGTTGTGGCTCGTGCTGCTGGTCGTACCGTACGTCGTGGTGTTGTGGCGTGAGCCGCATGTGCTCGCGCAATGGGTAACGTTTCGCGGCGTTTCGGGCAACGGCCACGAGTTCAATCTCGTCGCGTTCGGCGCGGGCTGCACCGTGGTGTTTTCGCTGATCGTGCAGATTGGCGAGCAGGTCGACTATCTGCGCTTTTTGCCGCCGCGCACGCGCGCCAATCGCTTTCGCTGGTGGGCCGCGCTGATCGCGGCCGGCCCTGGCTGGATCGTACCCGGCGCGATGAAAATGCTGGGAGGCGCGTTCCTCGCCTTTCTCGCCATCCAGCACGAGATCGATCCGGTCAAGGCCGTCGAGCCCACGCAGATGTATCTGGTCGCGTATCAGTACGTGTTCCACTCACCCGAAGGCGCGCTCGCCGCGATGACGCTGTTCGTCATCGTGTCGCAACTGAAGATCAACGTGACCAACGCGTATGCTGGTTCGCTCGCGTGGTCGAATTTCTTTGCACGGCTCACGCACAGCCATCCGGGGCGCGTGGTGTGGCTTGTGTTCAATGTGCTGATTGCGCTGCTGCTCGTTGAAATGGGCGTGTTCGAAGCCATCAGCAAGGTGCTTGCGCTGTACGCCAACGTGGCGATTGCCTGGATTGGCGCGGTGGTGGGCGATCTCGTCATCAACAAGCCGCTCGGGTATAGCCCGCGCCATGTCGAGTTCAAACGCGCACACCTGTACGACGTCAACCCGGTCGGCGTGGGCGCCATGCTGATCGCTTCGCTGATTGCCGCGCTCTCGCATGCGGGTGTCTTCGGCGCCACGGCTGAAGCGCTGTCGTCGTTCATTGCGTTGCTGGTCGCGTTCATCTGCGCGCCGCTGCTGGCCATCGCCACACGCGGACGCTTCTATCTGGCGCGCGACGGCCGCGACCTCGAACAGGGCGCGATACTGCGCTGCGTGATCTGCGAGAACACCTTCGAACGCGAGGACATGGCGCACTGCCCGGCTTACGCCGGTTCGATCTGTTCGCTGTGCTGCTCGCTCGATTCCCGCTGCAACGACTCCTGCAAACCGCACGCGCGGCTGCCGGCGCAATTCGGCAGCTCGATGCGCACGCTCTTTCCCAAGCTCAAGCTCGGGCCGGCGGGCTTGCGGCTCGCGCAGTACGCCGGGTTGCTAATCGCCGTGCTGACGCTACTCGGCGGCGTGCTGGCGGTGCAGTGGTATCAGAGCGTGCGCACCCTGCCCGATCTCGACACGACCGTCCACGACGTGCTGCTGCAGGGTTATCTCAAGGCGTTTTTCGCGCTGGCGCTGGTTGGGTGTATTGCCGCGTGGTGGCTCGTGCTCGCCAACGAAAACCGCAAGGTCACGCAGGAAGAATCGCAACGGCAAGCCGAATTGCTGATGCAGGAAATCGAGGCGCACCGCAAGACCGACGCCGCGCTTCAGCGCGCGAGCGCCGCGGCCGAATCCGCCAACCGTGCCAAGAGCCGCTATGTGACGGGGCTGAGTCACGAACTGCGCACGCCGCTCAACAGCATCCTCGGTTACGCGCAACTGCTGCTGCAAGGCACCGACGAACTGTCCCCGGCTCGGCGCAATGCCGTGGAGACCATCTATCGCAGCGGCGGGCATCTGCTGGCGCTGGTGGACGGGCTGCTCGACGTTGCGCGGATCGAGGCCGGCAAACTGCAGTTGAACGTAACCGAGATTTCGCTGCCCGATTTCGTCACGCAACTTTCGGCGATGCTGGAACCGCAGGCCACTGACAAAGGCCTGCAGTTCGAATTCCAGACGGGCGGGCGCATGGCGGAGGTGGTGCGCATCGACGAAAAGCGCGTGCGGCAGATTCTCATCAACCTGATCGGCAATGCGATCCGCTTTACCTCTCACGGTTCGGTGAAGGTACGCGCGAGCTATGCGTGGGAGACCATTACCTTCGAAATCGCCGATACCGGCCCCGGCATGCCGGCCACCGAGCTGGAACGGCTGTTCCTGCCGTTCGAGCGCGGCACGGCGGCGCGCGAACACGATCATGGCGCCGGGCTGGGATTGACCATCTGCCGCATGCTCACGGAGTTGATGGGCGGCAACCTGGAAGTGCAAAGCGAAGTGGGCAAAGGCACGCGCTTTATCGTCAAGCTGTTCGCGCCTGAAGTGCGTGCGCCGCAGTTGCTGGCGAGCGGCCCGCTCAACGTGAAGGGTTACGATGGGCCGCGCCGCACGGTGCTGGTCGTGGACGATCTCGCGGAGCAACGCCGCATTGTCGTGCAGACGCTGACGCCGCTGGGCTTTCACGTCGTGGAAGCCGCCAGCGGACCGGAGGCGCTGCAATGGCTCGGGACCGCGTCCGCGGATCTGATCGTGATGGATGTGTCGATGCCGGACATGGACGGCTTCGAGGCAAGCCGCCTGATTCGCGACAACCATCTGTCGGCCGCGCCGGTTCTGATCCTGTCGGCCAACGCATTCGCGGACGATCGCGACAAAGGCGCCGCAGCCGGTTGTGACGACTACCTCGCCAAGCCGCTCTACATTCCGCTCCTGCTCGACAAACTGGCCGCGCTGCTGCAGTTGCACTGGATTGTCGAGCCGACCGAAACCGCTGCGAGCGCCTCCCCCGTTGCACGCGCCGACGTGACGGCGAGCCTGCCCGCCACGTTGCGCGAGAAACTGCATGCGCAACTGGAAATGGGCTACGTGCAGGGCTTTATCGAACAACTCGACGCCGCCGAGCATGGCGCACCGGAACTCGCCAGCGTGCTCGAACCGTTGCGCGCGCTTGCGCGCCGCTTCCGGCTGACCGAACTCGCGCATCTGCTCGCGCCTACCCAGCAGGTCAATCCCGATGCATGACGACACTTTGCTCCTGCCGCCCGACACGCAACCGGACTTGCCCGACGGCAAACCGGTGGTGCTGATCGTCGACGACACGCCCGACAATCTCGCTCTGCTCTCCGATACGCTGCAGGCGTCCGGCTACGCGGTACTGGTGGCGCTCGATGGTCAATCCGCGCTGCAACGCCTCGCGCGCATTACGCCCGACGCCGTTCTGCTCGACGCGTTGATGCCTGGCCTCGACGGCTTCGAGACCTGCCGGCAGATCAAGGCCGATCCGCGCAACCGGCATCTGCCCGTGATCTTCATGACCGCACTGACCGATAGCGAACATGTGGTGCAGGGATTTCGCGTGGGCGGTATCGATTACGTCACCAAGCCGGTCAAGCCAAGCGAGGTCAGCGCGCGGATTGCCGCGCACGTGCAGCGTTCGCGCCAGCAGCGTCAGGCGGACAGGGTGCTGGAGATCGGAATGCGCGCGGCGCTGATCGCGGCGGCGAGCGGTGAAATCAGATGGCAGAGCGATCTGGCGCGGCAACGGCTCGCGTGGTATGAGACGGGCCGCAAGCTGACAGAAGGGGGAAATGATGACGGAGGCTGCCTGGTTTCGGCTTCGTTGACACCCAGCCGTGCTGACGAAGCCACGCTGTTGCATCACCCGCTCGTCGAAGCCGGCCCGCGGCTGCCTGCAGTGCTGGCGCAATGGCTCGCGCGCTGGATCGAAGCCGGCTGCGACCTGCAAGCCGCCTTCGAGACCGCCGCCGACCGCGTGCGCCGCGTGGCGCGTGTACTGGGACCCGCGACGCGCGGCGAATGGGTGATCCTGCTGGAAGAATTCGACGACGCCGCTCATACCAGCGCCCTCGCCTCCCAATTCGGCCTGACGGCGCGAGAAGCGGAGGTGCTGCTGTGGCTCTCGCGCGGCAAAACGAACCGGGATATCGGCGACATTCTCGGCATGGCGCCACGCACGGTGAACAAGCACCTCGAACATGTGTTCGGCAAGCTGCATGTTGAGACGCGCGCGGCTGCCGCAGCGATTGCGGCGAAGGCGAGCACGCGGTATTGAAGCAACTGGACAACGGCGGGTTCGGTCGACGCACCGGGTGCGGCACCGGCCAGAATTGTCTATCCCTTGTTTGTGGGCGGTTGGCCAGGAATACGGTACACGACAGACTTGTACTTTGGCGTTACACGGCCTTCCACGATGACACCGCCAAGAGATTCGGCAATGCGGCGGCTGGGTCGGTTTTCCTCGGCGACCGGATACGTAAAGCTCTTACAGCCTATTGCGCGCGTTGCCCATTGTGCAACCAAAGTTACAGCTTCACGGCCAAAGCCCTGCCGATGGCGATCTTCACGAATCCAGATGCCGAGTTCCGGAGCCTCGGTCCTTACGTGATGAAGCCCTGCCAATCCGAGAAAACTCCCGTCAGCGCGTTGACGCACCACGAAGACGTAGTCCGATCCGTCGTCTATCTTCGGTATCCAGGACCGCCAAACAACATTGAAATCATGCCGGGAAGCGGGAGGCTCCCACCCCATGTAGCGGGTCAGCGAGGGGGTGATGCACATGAAGGCGGCGTCCGCATCGTCGACCGAAAACGGCCTGATCGAGAGCCGCGCTGATTCAAGCCAAATATCCGTCTGTCGCTGCACCATCTGCCGCCACCCTTTGAGCGTCGTCTATATGTCTACGATTGTCGAGGAATCAGAAACCTGCGTCGACTGTCGATTCATGGCTGGATGCATGGCCCGTACCGTAATCAGCCGTTGCGCCTCAGCGCCTCAAACGCCGGTTGAAAGAGCAACTTTCTGCCAAAGCTCTTCAAGCGATTTTATTCCCGGCCGATGGTCAAAAACAAAAGTTGTGCCCCCCCCCGATTGGGGCGAAACCTTGGCATCGCCATTGCATGTTTGGACCGATTCAGCCTGAATCAGCGCTTTCATATGTCCTGTTCGGTCAAGAGCGTGACTTCATCCGCCGTGTGCGTCCGCCGCCCCCTTCGAGCGACTAAACTGGGCTTCGGTCTTTCGAGGGGGCTTCTCTCAAGCGAACCCCACCCCTCGATTTTTCGGCCTGCCGCTCCCTCGGGCGGCAGGCTCTTTTTCGTGGACCTCTTCAATATCAGGCCGTACGCATGACGACTGCCGGCCTCACCATCGGGTGAAAGACGACCCGCTCCAGTTGCAAAACCGCATGACGCTTTCGAGGAAAGCATGCAACTACCGCACGTAGATAATTTCATCAAGGATTGGCAACACGGCGTCACCTACAACATCTGCGCCTATCGCAAACTTTCAGGGCAGGAGATGGCGCGCGCGATGCAAGTCTTCATTCAGCAACAGGGCGAGCGTCAACCGAAGCAAGGATCGGTTGTCAAGATTTTCTCTGTGATCGGCCTTGGGGACCCTTAGCCGACGTGATGTGTCAGACACGTCCGCGATCGTGCGCGTGACGTCTCGCTGGGCAATAGCTCCGAAGCGCGCCGAATGGGAGCACACGCCGCCGTGCCGACGCCGCGGTCTAATCGAACATTGACAGCAGTTCTGCAATGTCAGCGTCAGGCAATCGCTTGGCGAGCATGTCCCAGAAGATCACGTCGCGCATTGCGCTGGCATCTTCGGCCGTTTTCCACTCGCGCGCACCAACAATGGAATTGGCCGTTTCGCGAGCTGCGGAAACAATTGTCTGAATGTCTTGTTTGTGCATGAATCCGTTAACGGTCACGCGTAGAGCTTATTTAGCCTGAGGCGCAATCGTTTGCTAAAAATTTTTTCCACCTCGACCCGGCCGCAAGACGATGCATGTGCGGTGAACGAGTTGAAGATAGCGCTCCACATGATACAAGCGCGTTCCGTGCGCAAGGAGACAGGAAACTCCTTACTCGAAAACCCGCGCGGATCGCGAAGCCACGCCTGCTGAACACCGACAGGCCACACACGCCGGAAAGACTGCCAGGCGGGCAGCCGGCGCGAATTCATAGCTCTGGTTGATCCGGAAGGAAATCGACACGCTCAACGCTCGTGCCCGGACCGATGCCGAACGCACCGACTCGTGATGACAAGGCTCCGAAGTGACGGGAGAGTCGGCTTGCGAGGGTGTCACATTGAACAAATGTGAAGGCGGTCGTTTCCTGGGACGTATCGTGTTGCAGCATCCTCGGCAGATGGACAGTGCCGGCGACGGGCGACGACCTATATGGTCCCATCTCCAAGCGCACGGCCTGACCGACCGGACGTCATTCTAACGCTCCCGATGTGTTGCACCACTTTGCGGCGGTTATCGGAAAGCTTCTGTCCGAGAAGACCAAACCTCGGGACGCCATGCGCGAGGAGCTGAGGCACCCACTTCCCGATACCAATGGCAGACATTCGTGACAGTGCACCACGCGACGAAGCGGAAGCACCCAAGTGAGATAAACCTAACCGCAAATACATTCCTCGCGATATATTTCGCCCATATTGGCCATTTCGCCAATATCGGACAGCAATAATTCCGCTTCGCTGATAAATGAAGAATATATGCGCTATACATTCCGTCTCGCTTCTGTTGAAAATTGCACCGGCAATTTCGAAACATTACCCGCCTGCCGGGACGAATCAGACGCCCAGCAAGGCTGTGGACCACCTGACTATTCCGTGTCGTAAACAGCCAACGTGTTGGCCAATTCAGCCATGAAATATTGTCGTCAGAATCAAACGTATAGCATGAGCCAATAAGAAAAAGACAGGGTCTTGGGGAGAAGACTTTGCAGACCACAAATTTCCGGGGAAAAATAAATGGATTTGGTACATACTCTGCCGCGCAATTCACGGCAAAGTGCCGTGCCGATGCAAACCAGCGCTCTGACTCGCGTCGACATCGCACTGTTCAATGGTTTCGCATTGCCTAAGGTCGCTGCAATCATCGAGATTTTTCAGAAGGCTAACTCGCTCGCCGCGACACAGCGATCGGGCCGCGCACGCTACGACGTCTCGTTGCTCTCCGCGGCGGGTGGGCGCATTGCCAGTTCGTCATCGGTATTCGTCTGGACCGACGACGTCCAGTCGCACCGAGGCACGAACGAGTCACACCTGTTGTTCATTGCAGGCGGTCCGGGCGTGCAGCAGGCGTGTCGCGACGAGCGATTGAGTGACTGGCTGCGCCGCAGGCATCCGTTCAGCGAGATCGTGCATCCGATCGCGGAAGGGCAGTTGCTGCTCGCGGCGGCCGGGCTACCTAGTCGCTACTGTCCGCTTCTTTATGGAGGCAGCGAAGCCCACGGCCTGCATCCGGCGCGATCGCTGACAGAAGCGCCGAGTGCCGTCATGACGGCGCTGCGCATCGTCGAAGAGGATCTCGGCGCCGATCTGGCACAACAGGTCGCCGGGTCGATCGCGCCTCAGCCGAAAGCGCCCTTCAACGCGTCGCTCACGCTTGGCGCGACGCCCCAGATCAGCGAGAAAATCCTGGCGTCGGCGCGTTGGCTGGAAGCGAACGTCGATCGTCCCATCTCAATCGACGACGCGGCGCAGGTCGCGGCGATGAGCGAGCGCAACTTCCTACGCCGCTTCAAGAGTGAGATCGGCATCACACCCTCCGACTATCTGCTTCGCGCGCGTTTGAATATGAGTTGCCGGATGCTGGTCGAATCGCGTCTGCCGGTCGACAAGATCGCGCGCCGTTGCGGTATTGGCAGCGGCGGGCAGTTGTCGAAGCTGTTCAGAAAATATCTGGCGACAACACCGACTGATTACCGGATGCGCAACCAGGTGGCACCGTAAAAGTCTCCCCACGAAGGTGCGGGGTCAACGGGATGCGATTCAATCGCTCCTCGCCGACGAACAGGTGCTGGCGTATGAGTCGCAGACCCGGCTAACAGACTGCGAGTCTTGCGAAGACGGGTCTGAGCAACCGCTTGACGGACGGCGACCCTTGACTCTATCGGCCAAGATTGTGGTTCATTCAGCCGAGCTTTCGTTGCGCTAATAGAGCTTCAGTAACATTCAAACCTGTCGATTCGTTCTTCAATGCGCAAGGACGATCGCCCCAACCAACTGGCCATTCGATCCCAAAGTTTGAATGAATGGCTTTTTATTCCGACGGTTCAACGTAGCGAGTGCATAGGAGTATGGGCGAGTTCATTCCAGAGTATCTGATCCGCGAACAGGCGGCGGTGGGTGCGCTCGTTCTGTTCGCCATTATGCGCATTGTCTGCGCCGCCGTCGCCTTCGAGAAGGGATGGCGCATATCCGTCGTGCAAGCTTATTGCATTGCTATCGCAGCGCTTTACTGCCTTCCCCAGCTATTCGATCTGTTCGTGTACTCGTATGGAATGCAGGCCGCGACTGCGGCCGCGGAACTCGAGGGTAAAGCAGCCGGCTCTGCGATTGCCCTCTTTTTCGCCCCGATTCTGAGTCACAGGCTCGGCTACGAATAGTTGCCCTTCAAGTTTTCGGCCCTTCACGGCGTCTGCAACGTCCCGTCTTTCAACCTTGTCTGAGTCCACGTCGTAACGCTGATCTCGCACGGATATTTCGCCGCCTCGGCTTCATCGAGATCCACGCCGAGACCGGGTTTGTCATTCGCATAGACGTAGCCATCCCTGAACTCGGGAAGCCCTGGGAAAACGTCGAGCAACGCAGCCTGCGGACCTTTGAGGTCCTGGATCACGAAGTTGGGCGGCTCGGTGCCGGACCACTCCTGCACGCCGAAATTACGCGCGGCGAGGTCGATATGGATATTCGCCGCATGCGCCATCGGCGACATGTCGCCCGGTCCGTGCCACGCCGTCCTTACGCCAAACTGCTCGGCGAAAATCTGCAGCTTGCGTCCGGCCGTGATGCCCCCGATCTGGCTCAAATGCACGCGAATATAGTCGACAAGACGTTCGGTGATCAGAAAGCGCCATTCGTACGGATTGTTGAATAGCTCACCCTGAGCCAACGGCGTGGTGGTCTTCGCGCGTAATTGCCGCATCCATTCGCCCTCTTCGAGCGCGATCGCATCTTCGAGAAAGAACAGATCGTATTGCTCCAGTTCGCACGCAAAGCGGATCGCTTCAACCGGTTTGAGACGTTCGTGCACGTCGTGGCACAACGCGACGTCGAAACCGATCTTGCTGCGAATGCCGTCGAACAGCTTGAGGGTTTCGCGCATGTACTTTCGGCTGTCGAGATACACGCCCTCCGCCGAACCCGAAGGCGCACTCGACGGCGCCTTGCCATAGCCGCCCCCGCCATAGCCGCCGCTCTGGCAGCGAATATGCGTGATGCCCTGCTCGCGATACTTCTGGATGTTCTCGCAAAGTTCATTGAGGTCGCGGCCGTCGGCATGCCGGTAAATCGGCACGCCTTCACGGCACTTGCCGCCGAACAACTGATACAACGGCATATTGGCCTGCTTGCCCTTGATATCCCACAACGCCATATCGATGCCGGAGATCGCGTTGTTCTCGATCGGCCCATTGCGCCAGTAAGCGTTCTGATGCATCAATTGCCAGATTTCCTCGATCGCCGCGGCATCGCGTCCAATCAGCAGCGGCCGCAAATATTCCTCGATCAGACATTTGACCGCTACGTGGCGGTAAGCAAATGTCGCGCAGCCGAATCCGACCAGACCCGGCTGGTTGGTCTCCACCTTCACGACGATCAGGTTGATGCCTTCCGGCGCGGTCAGAATGACCTTTACATCGGTAATCAAAGTTGCCATTTTTCAGCCTGCCAGAAACGAATCAGAGAGAACCAGTCGGCACGGTCAGCGTATTACGTGCGATTCAACGAGAGCGGCGCTTCACGCTTCGCACGCTGATCGGAATGCGCGGGCACGGTCATCATCAGGATCACGGAGAGCAGCAAGCCGCCCGCCATGAAAATGTACGAAGCCGCCGGGCTGCCGGTCGCGCCGTTCAGATAGCCCACCACCCACGAGCCCGCGAAAGCACCGAGCGCGCCGCATGCGTTGATGAGACCGATCGCGCCGCCGAGCACGTTGCTCGGAATCAACTCCGGCACCAGCGCGAAGAACGGACCGTACGGCGCGTACATCGTTGCGCCCGCCACGACCAGCAGCGCGAACGATATCCAGAAATGCGAGCCGCCGATCAGATACGACGCGACGAACGCAACCGTGCCCACCAGCAGCAACGGCCATACGAACAGCTTGCGATTGCGTGTCTTGTCCGAGAGCCACGAGGCGAGCAGCATGAGGATGATCGCGGCGAGATACGGCACGGCGGCGAGCCAGCCGACCGAAACGATATCGATCGTGGACGCTGCCTTGAGGATCGACGGCAACCACATGATGAAGCCGTACACGCCGATGCTCCAGAGCGCGTGGATCGCGCAGAACTTCATCACGATCGACGAACGCAACGCCGTCTTGTAGTCGCGCACCGGCGCAATGTCGGCCTGCTCGGCTTTGAGGCGCGCGGTGAGTTCGGTCTTTTCGGCTTCGCTCATCCACGGCGCGTCGGCCGGACGGTCCTTGACCGTGAACCACCACACCACCGCCCAGATGAGCGCCGGCGCACCTTCAATAACAAACATTTCACGCCAGCCGAAACTGCGCACCAGATAGCCCGATACCACCGACATCCACAAGACCGTCACCGGATTGCCGAGAATCAGGAAGGTGTTGGCGCGCGAGCGCTCGGTCCGGGTGAACCAGCGGCTGATGTACATCAGCATCGACGGCATGACGGCGGCTTCCACCACGCCGAGCGTAAAGCGCAGCACCATCAGCATCGGAATATTGCTGACCATGCCGGTTGCGGCCGCGCACAGTCCCCACAGAATCAGGCTGAAGAAGATCAGCTTCTTCACGCTGTTGCGCTGCGCGTAGATCGCGCCGGGCACCTGGAACAGGCAGTAGCCGAGAAAGAACAGCGAGCCGATCAGCGAGGACGTGCCGTGCGTGATCCCGAGATCCCTGTCGATCCCGGCAGCGGCGGCAAAGCCGTAATTGGCGCGATCGAGATAGGCGAGGCTGTATGTAATGAAGATGATGGGCATCAGATACCACCATCTTTGAGTTGCTACGGGCTTGACGCTTTCCATGATGTCTCCGGATCGGTACGGCGCATACAACGGTTGACTGCGCGCGAGTCGTTTATTTGTTCTGCTGTACTCGCGCGGACCTGCATTCAATAAAGTTTCAGAGTACGGCCAGCCATCCGCCGTCCACGTAAATGATCTGGCCGTTCACATAGCTCGACGCAGGCGACGCGAGAAAGACCGCCGTGCCGACGAGTTCTTCCGGTTTGCCCCAGCGTTTCGAGGGGTTGCTGCTTTTCACCCATGCGTCGAAAGCGGCGTTCTCGATCAGCGGTTTGTTCATGTCGGTGAGGATGTAGCCAGGGCCGATCGCGTTCGCCTGGATATCCGAGGCGGCCCACTCGGCGCTCATCGCGCGGGTCAGCATCTTGATGCCGCCCTTCGCCGCGGTGTAAGCGCCGACTGTCGCGCGGCCTGCTTCGCTCGTGAGCGAACCGATGTTGATGATCTTGCCGCCCGTGCCGCGCGCGATCATGCGTCGCGCCGCCTGCTTCGCGACGATGAATGCGCTCGTCAGGTTGGTGTCGATCACGCGCTGCCAGTCGCTCAGTTCGAGATCGACGAGCGGCTTGCGAAACTGGATGCCCGCGTTATTCACGACAATGTCGATCTGCACGCCGTCCTTATCCCACTGCGCGAAAGCCTCGGCGACAGCGGTCTCGTCGGTGACGTCGAATGCGCGACCCAGTGCCTGGTAACCCTTGCCGGCAAGTTTGCCGACCGACTCGGCAACCGTATCCGCGCGCGTGCCGTTGAGCACGACGCGCGCGCCCGCCGCGGCCAGCCCCTCGGCCAGCGCAAAGCCAATGCCGCGTGCCGAACCGGTGACGAGCGCCGTGCGGCCGGTGAGATCGAATAGTTGGGTCATGCTGGATCCTCTGTGCAATCGGGAGAAAAGGCGCGAGTACGCCCATCGCGACGGCGCTGCGCGTCGCGTTTCAAGTTCATGGGGTGGCTGTCCGCGAGAGAGGCTTGCGTCAGGCCGGTTGATCGTTGGCGGTGTCGTTCAATGCCGCGCGGTCTTCGAAATCCTGCTCGGCGCGTTTGATGAGCGTGAGTACGGCCTGTTCAGCGGCCTCCGGATCGCCCTGCTCGATCGCGATGCACAGCGCCTCGTGCATGGGCAGTGAACGGGCCGGACCACCGGCGATTTCCGAGCTGAGCTCGAAGCTCGTGCGGAGAATCGCCGACAGCGCGTTCTGCATCTGCTGGACGAACTGGTTGTGACAGGCCGCCAGGATCGCGCCGTGAAACGCGAGGTCGGCGGGAACGTACTCGCCGTGGCCAGCCACCGCGCGCTCCATCGCCTTGAAGGCACGGCGCACCGCCACGCGATCTTCCGGCGTTGCGCGTTTGGCGGCGAGTTTGGCGGCGTTCGGTTCGATGATCAGGCGCAATTCCATCAGGTCTTCGATCAGACCCGGCTCGACCGTGCCGGCGCGCGCGCGCCAGGTGATCACGTCGGGATCGAACAGTTGCCACTGCGAGCGCGGCAGCACGATCGTGCCGTAGCGGCGGCGTACCTGCAGCATGCCCTTGGCCGAGAGCGACTTCATCGTCTCGCGGATGGTGATGCGGCTCACCTGCATCTGCTCGGCCAGAATCGGCTCGGCGGGAAGGATATCGCCGGGCATGAACTTGCCTGAACAGATCTGTTCGCCCATCTGGTTCAGGACCTGCCTATGTAACGTCGCCACCATTCACTCTCTAGGTCATACGTATGATGTAGAAGATAGGCGTGTACCGGTTCCATGGCAACCAGGGATGACCCTCGGGGTGCGTTCCGCCCTGACCACGTTTTGACTCAATTTTAACTAACCAGTTAGAATATATTGGAATCGGAGATTCGGGACGAGTCACGAGCCTTCTATTTTTGTTCGCATTTGCGATGATTTTCTGGGGAAAACGACGTGTTACGCCGTAAGTTTTTATCGTCAATGGTCCTGATGGCTGCGGGCATCGCAGTCGCCAAGGCCCGTGTGATTTTCGGCGGCATGCCGTGGTTCAAGGATCCGGTAGTGCTGCCGGAGCCAGTGCTGGCGGACGGCTGGAAGTTCTTCACGGCTCAAGAGGTCGCCGCTGTCGAAGCAATCGCCGACCGGCTGATTCCGTCGGACGAATTGAGCATCGGCGGCAAGGAAGCGGGCTGCGCGCTCTTCATCGATCGCCAGTTGAGCGGCGACTACGGCCGTGCAGCCACGCAATACCGGCTGGGAGAATTCAAGCCGGGCACGCCGAGCCAGGGTCCGCAGATCAAGGACACGCCCGCCGAGCGCTATCGCGCGGGCCTGAAGTCGCTCGACGACCACTGCAAGCAGAATTTCAGCGGCAAGGCCTTCAATGCGCTTTCGCCCGAGCAGCAGGATGGTCTTCTCAAACAGCTCGAAGCCGGCGCGCTCGCGCTCGGCAGAGTCGATTCAAAGGCCTTCTTCAACCTGGTTCTACAGAACGTGCGCGAAGGGTTCTTCGCCGATCCGATCTACGGCGGCAACAAGGACATGGCCGGCTGGAAGATGCTCGGCTTCCCCGGCGCGCAATACGATTTCCGCGACGTGATCGGCCGTCAGGGCGAAGACCTGAAGATCATTCCGATCAGCCTCATCAGCCGCAAGAGCTGACGCGCGCGGATCCAATTGCATCACTGCATCACTGCACCCCACTGCAACAAGCGGAGAATTACATGGCACTCAAACGTGCTAAGGCCGACGCCGTAATCGTCGGTCTCGGCTGGGCCGGTTCGCTCATGGCGAACGAATTGACCCAGGCAGGTCTGAACGTGGTCGCGATCGAACGCGGCGCATGGCGCGATACCAGCAGCGATTTCCCCACCACGGTCGACACCGACGAACTGCGCTTCGCCACGCGCCGCGCGCTCATGCAGCCGCCCGCCGTCGAAACGCTGACGTTTCGCAACACGTCGGATCAGAACGCGCTGCCGCTGCGCGACTGGAACACCTACCAGTTCGGTATCGGCGTGGGCGGTGCCGGTACGCACTGGAATGGCATGACGTGGCGCTTCCTGCCGAACGACTTCCAGACCTATACGAACACGGTCGAGCGTTACGGCAAGAGCAAATTCCTCGAAGGCATGCAGGTGCAGGATTGGGGCGTGACGTACGCCGACCTCGAACCGTTCTACGACAAGTTCGAGCGCCTCGCCGGCACTTCGGGCCGTGCGGGCAACATTCAGGGCAAAATCCAGGAAGGCGGCAACCCGTTCGAAGGTCCGCGCAATCGCGACTATCCGTTGCCGCCGCTCGAACGCACACGGGTCGCAACGATCTTCGATAAAGCTGCGCGCGAGCTCGGCTATCACCCGTTTCCGGTTCCTGCCGGCAATACCTCAGGCGCGTATGTGAATCCGCTGGGCGTCCATATGGCGCCCTGCACGTATTGCGGCTACTGCGAGTTCTTCGGTTGCGGCAACTGGTCCAAGAGCAGCCCGCAGGCGTGCATCATGCCCGCGCTCATGCAGCGCAAGAATTTCAGCGTGATCACCGAATCCGAAGTGCTGCGCGTGAACCTCGCCGAAGACAGGAAAACGGCGACCGGTGTCACCTTCGTCGACCACGACAACAACGAGTGGGAGCAGCCCGCCGACATCGTCGTGATCTCGGCCTACCAGATGGACAACGTGCGCCTGATGCTCCTGTCGGGCATCGGCAAGCCATATAACCGCGAAACCGGCGAAGGCGTGGTCGGACGCAACTACGCGTATCAGACCATCTCGGGCGCGTCGATTTTCTTCGAAAACGAGCGGCTCAATCCGTTCATCGGCGCGGGCGCACTCGCGCAGGCGATCGACGACTTCAACAGCGACAACTTCGACCACAGCAACCACGATTTCATCGGCGGCGGCGTGGCGCTCGTGCACTCGACCAACGGGCGGCCGATCGGTTTGAGCAATGGCGTGCCGCCCGGCACGCCGCGTTGGGGCAGCGAGTGGAAGAAGGCGTATCAGCACGCTTACCAGAACTACAACTCGATCTACGTAATGGGCAACAGCTATCCGCATCGCGACGTGTATCTCGATCTCGACCCGGAGTACAAGGACCGTTTCGGTCGACCGCTTTTGCGCGTGACGTTCGACTGGATCGAAAACGACAAGCGCTCGGCGAAGTTCATGGCCGACAAGTCCGAAGAACTCGGCCATGCAATGGGCGCGAAAACCGTTGTGCGCAGCGAGCCGACCACCAGGCCGTTCTCGCCGATGGACAATCTGTCCTCGCATACGACCGGCGGCGCGATCATCGGCGACGATCCGAAGACCAGCGCACTCAATCGCTACCTGCAAAGCTGGGACGTGCATAACACCTTCGTGGTGGGCGCGTCCGCGTTTGCCAACAACGGCGGCTACAATCCGACCGGCACCGTCGGCGCCACCACGCTGTGGGCCGCGGAAGCGATCAAGTCGCAGTATCTGAAATCGCCCGGCCCGCTGGTGAGGATCTGAACGTGCGCGCCAAGACATTCATCGGTTCATTCAGCGCGGTGGTGCTCGCCGCCGCGGCTTTCGTCGCGTGGGATCATGCGGGCGATGCGCACGCGCAGAACAACCCCAACGCGCAGAGCAACGCCGACAGCCAAAGCGCGTTGAACGCGCCTTCGCCGAAGGCCGCGCCACTTTCTTCCGCCGATTCGGACGCCGTCAAGCGCGGCCTGTACCTGGCGCGCGCCGGCGACTGTATCGCCTGTCACACGGCCGAGGGCGGTAAGCCCTTCGCAGGCGGCCTGCCGCTGGAAACGCCGTTCGGCAAGATCGTCGCGAGCAATATCACGCCCGACAAGGATACCGGCATCGGCACCTGGAGCGACGCGGAGTTCATTCGCGCCGTCAAGGAAGGACGCGGCAAGCACGGCGAATTCCTGTACCCGGCGATGCCTTATACGGCCTATGCGAAGGTCAGCGATCAGGATCTGCGCGATATCAAGGCGTATCTGGATACCGTCCCGCCTGTGAACAACAGGGTCGACGCGAATCAATTGCCCTTCCCGTTCAACATCCGCATGCTGATGTTCGGCTGGAATCTGCTGTTCTTCGACAAGACGCCGTTCAGGAATGACGACAGGCAGTCGGTGGAATGGAATCGTGGCGCCTATCTGGTCGAAGGGCTCGGTCATTGCGCGTCCTGTCACACCGCGAAGAACTTCCTCGGCGGCGACGAGGCCGCGTTGCAAGGCGGCTCGCTGCAGGGCTGGCACGCACCTGAAATTACGGGCAATGCGTACACGGGGCTCGGCAAGTGGTCGACGGATGACATCGTCGAATACCTGCATACAGGTGGCAACAATCGCAGTGTCGCGTCGGGCCCGATGGCCGAAGCGGTGACGAATTCGCTGCAACACCTGAGCACTTCAGACCTTCATGCAATGGGCGTGTACCTGAAGAGCTTGCCGGGATCCGATCGCAAGCCAGCGGCAGCGCTTGCGGCAAACGACTCCACCATGACGCTCGGCCACTCGCTGTTCATGGCGAACTGCGCCGCGTGCCACCGTTCGTCAGGGCAAGGCGTGACGGGCATGGTGTCGTCGCTCGCGGATAGCGCGGGTGTACAGGCACCCGATCCGACCAATATGCTGCGCACGATCCTGATCGGCAGCCGCGGCGCTGTGACGCAAAGCAATCCGACCGGCGCGGCCATGCCGAACTTCAGCTGGAAGCTGACGGACGGCGATATCGCAGCGATCTCGACGTATGTGCGCAATAGCTGGGGCAACGCGTCGGCGCCGGTCTCCGCCGACGATGTCAAGAAAGCCCGCAGCAGTCTCGGCGCACAATCGGCAATCGGTGTGGCGCAGAACCGCTAGCAGGTCACGCGCCTATTCTTGCAATGTCAAAAGCCGGCGTGGTGTCACGCCGGCTTTTTTGCGTCGCGAGCCATTCAGCGCATTTCACAGGTCTGGCTAAAAGCCGAACAGGCTGCGAGGCGTCGTCCACAAGACGCGGCGGCGCGCGTCGGCATCGGGAATCAGGCGCTGAAGCAGCGTCAGCAGCGGGGCATAATCCATCCGCACCGGCGAGCGCAGGAACGGCCAGTCCGAACCCCAGACGCAACGATCCGGTCCGAAGGTGCGAAGAAGTTGCCGCGCGAAAAACTGCGCATCTTCGTACGGATAGTCCAGCTGCGAAAACTTCTGCAGACCGGAAATCTTGACGACGGTGCGATCGGTATCGGCAAGACGCAGCAGCGACTGAAAACCTGGCTGGTTGATACCGGCCGCCGGCTCGGGTCGACCGCAATGGTCGATGAGCAACCGCGTCGCGGTTCGCGCGATCAGCGGCTCGAGTGCGACCAGTTGATCACCCGTCACCTGAATCTGCGCGAACATATCGAGGTCGGCCAGCATGCCGAAAAGTGGCTCGGCATGCTTCATCGCTTCGACACCTTCCATTGCCGGATTAAAGGCGACGCCGACCACGCCCGCAGCCTTCATTTCCTGCAGCGCTTGCCGGCTCACATCTCGGTCCACCACGGCAATGCCTTTGAAGCGATGTCCATGCTGCGCAATGGCGTCGAGCATGCAGCGATTGTCCGTGCGGTAGCCGCTCGTCGGCCCGACTAGCAACGCATGCTGCACGCCGCACGCATCCATCACGCGGGCAAACTGCGCAGCGGTGCCGATTTCCTGCATCGACGGCCGGTACGCGGTGTCGGCGCGATAGGGAAAGCGTGCGGGATCGAAGACATGGTTGTGACAGTCGATCTTCTCTTCGTCGAAAATTGTCATTGGAGGGACTCTCCGAGAGATCCGCGGCGGCGGCGTGCCGTCTCGAACAGAGCGTACGTGCTTCGATAGGCGAGGTCGAGCCGTTCTTTCACGGGCAGCGACGGCATCGGCATTTCCACACTCACGGCCGTGCCGACAGGCAGCGCGTCCAGCAGATCGTCGAGCGGCAATGCACCCTGACCGGGAGGCAAGCGGCCAGTGCGTGCCTCGAGAATCGTCGCTTCGTCACCGACGGGATCGTCGTGCGACGCGTCGCAAAGCTGTACCGCTTGCAGCATTCCCGGCGGCAGTGCCCGGATGTCCGCCGCACTGCCGCCCGAGCGCGCGAGATGCAACGCATCGACGAGAATCGCGAGATTTGCACTGCCCGCGCGCTCGACAATCGAGCGTGCCTCACCCAGCGTGCCGACGTGGCGCCAGCGCATGAACTCAAGATCGACGCGCAAACCATATCGCGCGGCAAGTTCGCACAAGGCCGCGACGTTGGCGGCCAGCCGCGCTGCGTCGGGGTCGTCGCCGGAAATCGTCACGCATGCAGCGCCCAGATCGGCGGCTGCATCGAACATGGGCGCATAGGACGCCACGTCGATCTCGGGCAACACCGGAATGAACTCCACGTCCTGCACTGTCATGCCTTCGTCGGCGAGAACGCGTTTGAGTGCGCGATGCGCTTCGCTACCCACCACGGACGGATAGGCGATCGCACCTGGCGACGTGGGGTTGGACCTGAGCCCCACCGCGTCGAAGCCCGCGCGCCGCGCTTGCACGACCCACTCCACCGGAGCCAGCTCCAGCGCCGTGAGATGCGCCACCGCAAGCTTTGGCGCTAATGTGGAAGCGTTCAATATGTCGCCCTCCCGCCAGTCAGATCGAAAGTAAAGCCGCTCGTGAAGCTGCATTCGGGACTGGCGATCCAGCTGACCATCGCGCCGACCTCTTCGATCTGCAGAAAGCGGCCCATCGGAATCTTGGCTTTGCTCGCCTCGATATGCGCGTCGGACATCTCTTTGAACAGCTCGGTTTCGACCATTGCCGGCGCGACGCAGTTGATCAGCACGTTGTCCTTCGCCAGTTCCTTCGCTGCTGCTTTGGTGAATGCGATGACACCCGCTTTCGCCGCCGAGTACCCGGAGATGAACTGTACCCCCTCCTTACCCGCGATCGACGCCACGTTGACAATGCGGCCGCCGCCGCGTGCGCGCATATGCGGAATGGCGGCACGGCAACAGTAAAACACGCTGTTCAGATCCACGGCGATCACACGTTCCCACGCATCCACGGGATATTCCCAGCACGGCGCGACCGGCCCGTTGATTCCCGCGTTATTCACGAGAATATCGACCTGTCTCAAAGCGTCGAGCGTGGCCGCGAATGCCTGCTCGACCGAGCCGATCGAGGCGACATCCACCTGCTGCAAATGGTCCGGTGTGAAGCCGAGCCGTTGCGGGTTGCAGTCGCTCACATCGAGGTCCCATAGCGCCACGCGCGCGCCATCCGCTTTCAGCTTTTGCGCGATACCGAGGCCAATGCCACGCGCGGCGCCCGTGACGATGGCCACTTTTCCGTCGAGAGAGCGAGTCATATCCGGTTACTTCCTTTCGTTAAGAGATGATGTTCTTGAATTCGATGCGCTTGATATCGCCGACCACGAAGATGTACGACAGCGCGCCAACCAGCGTGACGGTCGAAATGAAGGCGAGCGCGTAGACGAACGACCCCGTCGCGTTGACGATCAGGCCGATCACGAGCGGCGTGACGATGCCCGCCGCGTTGGCGAACAGATTGAAGATGCCGCCGCTCAGACCCAGCAATCCTTTAGGCGCGATGTCCGAGACGATCATCCAGGCGAGCGCCGACATGCCTTGAGCGAAGTAGGCGACACACAGAATCGCGATGACCATGGCGGTCGATTCGACATAGTTGGCGAGGACAATGCTCGACGCCGCCAGCAGACCGGCGATGACCGGCAGCTTGCGCGACCAGTTCAACGAGATGCCACGGCGCAGCATGGCGTCGGAAATCCAGCCGCCCGCAAGCGTTCCCACCGATGCGGCGATGAAAGGCAGCACCGCGATCAGCCCAACCTTGAGCCACGGCATATGACGCTCGGTCACGAGGTAAGTCGGGAACCACGTCAGAAAGAACACGTTGGTCGAGTTGCAGGCGAACTGACCGATGCAGATGCCAAACATGCTGCGCCGCTTGAGCAGCGCGCCGATATCGGACCAGCGGAAGTTCGTGGCCTTCTGGCTGCCGTCGACCACGCCACCGCCCTGCGCGATATAGTCGAGCTCGGCCCGATTCGCGCTCTTCGACTGGTGAGGCTCATGAAAGCGCATTAACCACACGCCGCCGAACAGCACCCCGACCGTGCCGACGATACCGAACAGCGCGCGCCATCCATAGCGTTGTTCCAGCCAGAACAGCAACGGACTCAGGAACGCCAGCCCCACGTATTCCGCGAACGTATAGATGCCGGTCGCTCTAGCGCGCTCGCTCTGCGGAAACCAGATCGCCACGACGCGGCTATTGGTCGGAAAACACGGCGCTTCGGCAATGCCGATCAGAAGACGCATGATCAACAGCGACACAAAGCCGGTCGCCAGACCCTGCAAACCCGTGAACAGCGACCAGAGCGTGAGCGCGAAGAAATAGGTCCAGCGGGTGCCGACGCGGTCCAGCATCACGCCGCCGGGAATCTGGGATGCGGTATAGGTCCACGAAAACGCTGAAAAGATCACGCCCATCAAGGCCGGATTGAGGCCGAGTTCGTGACTCATGCTCGGCGCGGCAATGCCGGCGACGCTGCGATCCAGATAGTTGATCATCGTGCCGACCGCCAGCAGCGCGAGGATGCCGAAGCGGGCGCGGGTTCGCCGCGCGGTCGTGGCGACGTCGATTGTCGCGGCGCCTGACTGAGTTGCGTGGTTCATGGTGTCTCCATCCTGTCTGCTTTCTGGCGCGGCGCGCGTTGCCGGTCCAACCGGAGCGCGTTACGCGATGCGGAAGTCGGGCTCCCGTTGAGCAGATACTAGATAGGTGACGCGCGCTTGTCGTATGCCGAGTTTCAGCTACCCTATAACTTTTGGTTAAGATCTCCGGATACGCGTTCTGGAGGATCCATGCGGTTCAAGCTGAGGCAAATGGAAGTGTTTCGCGCGGTCATGCTGACCGGGTCGATCAACGCGGCGGCGAAGATGCTCTACGTGTCCCAGCCCGCGGTCAGCAAACTGGTTTCCCACACGGAAACCACGCTGGGACTGCGCCTCTTCGAACGCACCAAGGGGCGGCTCATCCCGACGGCGGAAGCGCAGGCGCTATTCAGGGAAGTGGAGCAGGTCTATCAGGCGGCGCTAAGCGTCGACGAATTCGCGCGGGCGTTGGCGCTCGGGCCGGCGAGCCTGTTGCGGGTGTCGTGCAGTCCGTCGTTGGCGACCTCGATCGTCGCGCCCGCGATCGTCGAGTTGAAGCGGCAGTTGCCGGCGCTGAGCGTGGACTGGCACACCACGCTGATGGCCGACATGCCGCTCGAAGTCCTGAGCAAGGCCGTCGACGTAGCCATCACGTCAATGCCGATCGAACATGAACATCTCGACGTGGTGCCGTTCATGCGTGGCAGGATGGTCTGCGTGGTGCCGCCCGGTCACCGCCTCGCCGCAGCCGAACCCATTGCACCCAGCGAGTTGATCGGCGAACCCATGGTTCTGTTTCGGCGCGACATTCCGTTCGGCACGATGATCGCGCGCGCGTGCCAGCAAGCCAATGTGGAACTGGAATCCGTGGTGGACGTCACGCGTGCCGATCAGGCGCTGGCGCTCGTCAAGGGCGGTCTCGGGCTCGCCATTGTCGACGAGTTCGCCGCGGAGGCACAGGGTTTGATCATCCGCCCGCTGGTCGAGGAACTCGAACTCGTCTCGACGTTTGTCTATTCGAAGTTCTCTCCCCCATCGCGCAACACCGCACTGTTGATGCACGCGGTCTACGAGCAGGCGCAGCGGATCGATCGGCATATTCATGGTGTGTCGCTGCCGGAGTGAGGCCGCAATGGCAGCGCGCCGTACCCGACCGCTGATATGGATGGAGGCCGACACTGCCGATGTTGCGCTGGCGTCGTAGTCCACAAGCACGCCCATGTTGCCCCAAAAAACGCATCACAAAATCGCAGCGGTCGGCACATTCAGCAGAGCGCCGTTTGCAGAGGAATGCCGGATAGTCCGAAGGCACTTCTACGAGTGCGTCGCTCTCGATAACATGGATAGGCTCAGCGCCTCGCGAGATGGACGCCCGCGAGCATGCATCGCACGGACCCGCCTGCCATTTCGATGGTCGGCACCTCCAGCGGAAGCAACTGCGCGGAGCGCTCGATCAGCTCGCGCTGCTGGTGCGTGAGGCACTCGAAAGCGCGCCTGGAGAGCGCGAGCACCCGTCCATCCCGGCCCGACAGTTCGAGTGCGTTGCCGGCGAAGCTCGCGATCTGTGCATTCTCCAATGCGATCACCGTGCGACCGGTCTCCGTGAGACGCCGGTGAATATCGTCGCGGCGCTTCGGGTCGACGATCAGATTCATGCCGACCAGCGCGAACTCGGTGGCGACGCTCATCATGACGTTAGTGTGATAGACCGGGTGACCATCGGCATCGGCTGTGTCAAAGCATATCGGTTCAAAGTTGAAATGCGTACAGAACCGTTCCAGCGCAACAGGATCCGCTCGGCGTGAGCGCGCCGTATAGGCGATACGAGCGATGTGATCGAGCACCATCGCGCCCGTGCCCTCGAGAAAGACGTCGTCGTGCTCCAGCCCGGAATAATCGATCACGTCCTGAACGCGATATTCGCTCTTGAGCATCTCGATCACGTCGGCCCGGCGCTCGCGCCGGCGGTTGACGTTATGCATTGGATACAGCGCAACATGACCGCCGGGATGGGTCGAAAACCAGTTATTGGGGAAGACGGAGTCCGGCGTGCCCCGCTCTCCATGATCGTCGAACAGATGGACGCACACGCCCGCAGCACTCAGCACACGCGCGGCTTCGGTGACTTCCGCGTGTGCCGCGGCAGCCAACGACTGTGCCGTGCCTTCGCCGCCACACGGCGCGCTGCGCTGAAAAGCGTTGTCGGCGGCGGTCTCGGGGTTCGGAAGAAAACGATGCGGGCGGATCATCACGACCGAGGCCGGCGCTTGAATCGACAGAAGTGTCATGGATTGCGAGGGACGAAAGACAGTGGGAACGACGACGGGCTACGTTAGATTCAGCGGGCGAATGCGAGGACGTCGGCCGCCCCGAGTGCTGGCTCCGACGCTTTTTCCTGAGACGCGCCGATTAGCGCGAACAGATTCTTCGGATCAGTGGCAGGCGGGATCAGCGAGATTTCGACGCCCGCATTGTGCTGACGCGCGAGCCCGTCGAGGTAACGAAGCGCCGAATAGTCTTCGAGCGCGAAACCCACTGAATCGAACACCGTGACTTGCGTAGCACTATCGCGCCCGGCTGCTTCGCCTCGCAGGACGCGCCACAGTTCCGTGACGGGGAAGTCGGCGGGCAGTTGCTGGATGTCGCCTTCGATTCGAGTCTGCGGTTCGTATTCGACAAACACACGCCCCATGCGCAACACGTCGGCATGCAACTCCGTCTTGCCCGGACAATCGCCGCCGACAGCATTCAAATGCATACCGGGAGTGATCATGTCGGGCGTCAGGATGGTCGCGTAAGCTTTGTCGGCTGTCACTGTCGTGACGATATCCGCGCCGCGCACAGCTTCAGCGGTGGACGCAGCCCGCACGGTACGCAGCGCCGGAAATGCAGACAGGTTGCGTACGAGCTTGTCCGTCGCACGCTCGTCGAGGTCGAACAGTCTGATCTCCTCGATGCCCATTAGCGTGTGGAATGCGATTGCCTGAAACTCGCTCTGTGCGCCATTGCCGATGAGCGCCATTGTTCTGGATTCCGGCCGCGCGAGTGCCTTTGCCGCAAGTACCGACGTGGCGGCCGTGCGCAGTGCGGTGGTGAGCGTCAATTCCGCAAGGAGAAGCGGATAGCCCGTGTCGACGTCGGCCAGCGCACCGAACGCCATCACGGTATGGATGCCTCGCTCTGCGTTGACCGGATGGCCATTGACGTACTTGAACGCGAACAACCGTGAATCCGCAACGGGCATTAACTCGATCACGCCCTCCCGCGAATGGCAGGCCACGCGCGGCGACTTGTCGAAGTCGTTCCATCGAACGTAGTCGGCATGCAACGTGTCGACGAGTTCACTCAGGAACCGTGGGACACCTAATGAAGCGATCAGTCTGCTGGTAGCAGGCACATCGAGGAAGCGGGTCATGGGGTTTGTCCCCTGGGTTGGGCGCGGCTCCGCGAGCCGCCTGATAAGCCATTATTTCCGCAACCCAGGCCAACAAAAAGTGTCCACTTATGACAAAATAGCTGCCTAAATGAGCAATTTGCCCATGCTGAATGGCAATTTGTTTATCTGACGCAACCATTGCCGTCAACGAACGGCAAAGCGCCCGTTTCAGCGTCATGCAAAGGAAGCGAATTACATGATCAGCCTTGACGACGTGGACCATCAGCTCATCGCGCTGTTGCGCGACAACGCGCGCACGCCAGTCGTCACACTCGCACAACAGTTGCGGGTGGCACGGGCAACGGTTCAGAACCGGTTGACCCGGCTGGAAAAGAACGGCGTGATCGTCGGCTATACGGTGAAGTTGAAGCCGGCCGTGGAAAAGCACCGGATTTGCGGGCTGATGTCGATTGCCGTGCAGGGCAATCGGGCGGCAGAGGTCGTGAAGGTGTTGCGTGGTCATCCAAACGTCGCCACGATTCACAGCACCAACGGGCGTTGGGACCTCATTGCGGAACTGCTGGCGGACTCGCTGGAGAATTTTGATCGCGTACTCGGCACGATCCGTTTGATCGACGGCATTGCCAGCACGGAAACCAGCATTCTCTTGTCGACACACAAAGCGTGATCGCGGCACGCACGGCGCGCCATGCCCAAGCCTGCTGTTCCAGGCGTTTCCCGCCAACAGCCGCGCGCATGCACCTCCTGATTTGCATCCGCGATCATTCGCTCCATTAATACAAAGGATTAGAAAACAGACTTTTACTTATTCTTTTTGGTTTCCGATAAAGGCACCAGGCCATGCGCGCAATCGCTGCGTTCATCCACTGAAACTGCTGTGCCTCAAGGAGAAACCCATGACGTCCTATCGCCCCGCGGACACACCACCCCCATCAGACGGCGCCCCGGCCAACATGAAAAAGATCGCGGTGGCGAGTGTGATCGGCACGACCGTGGAATGGTATGACCTGTTCGTCTTCGCCACCGCCTCGGCACTCGTCTTCAACAAGGTGTTCTTTCCCGGCTTTGTCCCGTTAGTCGGCACCTTGCTGGCGTTCGGCACGTTCGCCTCCGCCTACCTCGCGCGCATTGCCGGGGCCGCCCTCTTCGGCCATTTCGGCGACCGGCTCGGACGCAAGGCGATGCTGCTGGTGTCGCTCATCATCATGGGCATCGCGACGTTCTCGATCGGCCTGCTGCCGAACTATGCGTCGATCGGCATCTGGGCGCCCATTCTGCTGCTCACCTTGCGCGTCATTCAGGGACTCGCGCTCGGCGGCGAATGGGGCGGCGCCGTGCTGATGGCGGTGGAACATGCCCCCGCAGGCAAGCGTGGACTGTACGGCTCGTGGGTGCAGATAGGCGTGCCTGCCGGCACCCTGATCGCCAATCTGGCGTTTCTGGTCTGCAATGCCACACTTTCAAACGACGCACTGCTCTCCTGGGGCTGGCGCATTCCGTTCCTTGCGAGCGCATTGCTCGTGGGGGTCGGGCTTTACATCCGTCTGAACACGTCCGAAACGCCGTCGTTCCGCAAGATCAAGGAAGCCGACGCGCAGGTCAAGTTGCCGATCGCCGAGGTCCTCACCCGATACTGGAAGCAGGTTCTGCTCGGCGGTATCGCGACGATGTCGACGGGCACCTCGTTCAACCTGATTGTCGCGTTCGGGCTAACGTATGGGACGCAGACGCTGGGATTCTCACGCAACGCGATGCTCTCCATTGCACTGATTGCCTGCGCGCTTTGCATCGTGTTGCTGCCGGCCTTCGGCAAGCTCTCTGACATCGTGGGCCGCAAGCCGGTGATCATCGGCGGCATTGTCGCCGAGGCTCTGCTCGCTTTTCCGCTTTTCTGGCTGCTGGATACGCGCGAGTTTCCGTTTGCGCTGCTCGGTTATCTGCTGATGATGACCGCCTTCGCCGCGAACTACGGACCCATTGCCACCTTCCTCGCGGAGTTGTTCGGCACCGAAGTTCGCTACTCCGGCCTGTCGGTGAGTTATATGTTGTCGGGGCTGCTCGGCAGCGCCGCTACGCCGATTGTCACCACCGCATTGTTGTCCGCTACGGGCAGAGGTTCGTCGGTGGCGTGGTACATGATGGGCTCGGCTGCTGTTTCGGCACTCGCGCTCGTGCTGCTCGCGGAGACGCTCCGCCGCGATATCTCGTCCGCGGCGCGCGCGAATGCCGCCACCGCAAGCATTTCGTGAAGGGTTGATATGCATACGGAAAAGGCCGCTCTGATGCAAGACACACCAGACTCATCGTTACTGCACAGCCTCGAATCCGTCAGCTTCCCGACACTCGGGCATTTCCTGGAGAATGGCTTCGCGGACCATCGCCTGCGCGCGATGGTCCGCAACGTGAAAGTAATCGGGCGCGCGGTGACGCTCAAATTGCTATCTCCCGACGCCATCCCCGTGAACCGCGCCCTGTCGCAACTCAAACCCGGCGATGTGCTGGTGATCGATATGAGCGGCAATCATACGCATGCGCCGGTTGGAGCAGTCACGGCATGCGCCGCGCTCAACGCCGGCGCGAAGGCCGTCATTGTCGACGGCGTGGTGACCGATCTCATCGAACTACGCAGCACGCGGCTGCCAATATTCGCGCGCGGAACGTCATTGCTGACGACCAAAAAACGCGACACCATGTCGAGTCAGTTCAACGAGCCGGTGGTGTGTGGCGAAGTCGTGGTGCGCCCAGGCGACATTGTGCTGGCCGACGACAATGGCGTGCTGTTCACCCAGGCACCGGCGCTTGCCGCCGTGATCGATCTGGCTCTGGCGTCCGATCACGCGGAACCCTCGATTCTGGCTCGGCTCAACGCCAAAGCGCCGCTTCACGAGGTCCTGCAATGCTTCATCTCATCAAGTATTCACGCCGCTAATGATCAGCATTAGAACAATGAAGTTGACGGACACTGACACGCTAACGAACACTACGCCCACTACAGCAAGTGAGAACCCGGGAGACTTCTGAAATGCAATCCACCCCTACCCCCGATCGCATGAGCGAAAAACCGGCGCAGCCGGCTGCCGAACAGCAGGTAAGAGAGGAACTGGCGGCGCTCTACAGGCTGGCCGCGCACTTCCGCATGACCGACATGATCGACACGCACATCACGGCGCGCCTGCCCGGCTTGCCGGGGCAGCCGCCGGCATTTCTGATCAACCGCTATGGCGTGCTGTTTCACGAAATGCGCGCGTCGGACCTCGTGAAGATCGATCATCTCGGCAACGTCATCGACGAGCGGGCTCACAGCGAACCGGCGTTGTTTCGTGTCAACGCCGCGGGATTCACGATTCATTCGGCCATCCACGCGGCACGCGACGATCTGCATTTCGTGATCCATACGCACACCGCCGCGGGAACAGCGGTATCGGCTCAGGAGCAAGGGCTGCTGCCGATCAGTCAGCATGCGTTGAAGTTCTACGGCAAGCTCGCCTATCACGATTACGAAGGCATCGCGCTGGAACTCGGCGAGCGTGAGCGCCTGGTGCGCGACCTCGGTTCCTGCAAGGCGATGATCTTGCGCAATCATGGGTTGCTTGCGGCCGGCCCCACGGCAGCCGAAGCGTTCCACGAGATCTATTTCCTCGAGCGGGCCTGTCAGGCGCAAATCCAGGCGCTGGCCGGCGGCAGCGCGTTGCGCATTCCACCGCGGGGAGTGTGCGAGTTGACCGCGAGCCAGTTCGCTCGCGAAGACTCCGCGGAAATTTCGGAGTTGGCATGGCGCGCGGCGTTACGGTTGATCGACGACCCGCAATCCGACTACCGCAGCTAAGCCCGTTTTCTGCTTCAATGCCATGACCAAATTAGTTCTAATGAGCCGTGACTACGACATGTCACACCTCGTGCAGCCGATTCTGCGCGCCGCCCCTGAATTGGATGTCGTGGTGCACGGCGAGCAGTCCGCCGGCGATGCTGAAATAGCCGTGTGCTGGAACCCGCCGGCCGGCGCGCTGGCGGAGTTGCCGAAACTGCGGCTCGTTCATAGCATCGCCGCGGGCGTCGACAACATCCTGTCAGACCCTGCCCTGCCCGCCGTGCCGCTGTGCCGGGTCGTCGATCCGCAACACGCGCGCGGTATGAGTGAATTCGTCACGTGGGGAGTGCTGCATTTTCATCGCCAACTCGACCGCGTGCTCGCCAATCAGCGTCTTGATCGCTGGTTCCGCCACGATCAGCGCGATGCTTCCGAATGCGCCGTCGGCATCATGGGATTGGGAGAAATTGGCAGCCGCGTCGCGACGGATTTGCAGCGCTTCGGGTTCGCGGTGCGCGGCTGGGCGCGCAAGCCCCGTGAATTGCCGAACGTGACGACCTTCGCCGGCGCCGAGGAATTCAAGCCATTTCTCCAGGGGACGAACATTCTCGTGTGTCTCCTGCCGCTCACACACGAAACCCGCTGGATTCTCAACGCAAACACGTTCGAGCACTTACGGCCTGGCGCGAAGCTGATTCACGTCGGCCGAGGCGAACATCTGGTGCCCGCGGACCTGATCGCGGCACTGAAGAGTGGGAAGATCGGCGGCGCGATCGTCGACGTGTTCCCGACCGAACCGTTACCCCCCGAAGATCATTTATGGCGCGCACCCAATCTGATCGTGACGCCGCACATGGCTTCGGTGGCAAGCTCGGAGACGATCGGCGCGCAAGTGGCGCACAACGCACGCAGGCTGATTTGCGGCGAACCGCTGCAGAACATGGTCGACATCGCGCGCGGATATTGAGTGAGGTTGCTGAGCGAGGCGTTAGCGGCCAACACCTTCCTCCTGGCCGTCGATGAACACATTCAGGGCATCGATAAACGCGGCTTCGGCGGCGCTCAACTTTCGGTCCTGTGACCACAACATGTAAATATCGAGGTCGGCCACGCCTTCATCCGGCGGCAGCCGCTGAAGGCGGCCTTGAGCAATGTCGTCGCGTACGACATGTTCCGGCAGGCAGCCTATGCCGAAGCCCGCGAAGATGAAGCGCCTCACCTCGGTCATGCTCGACGACGAACCCACCACGCGCCCGGTGAAGCCCATCTCGTCACGAAAGAACGTAAGCGGCGACAGGTGGTCGCCCACCTTGTCGCCGGTGAAGGAGACAAACTTTTCGCCGGCGAGATCAGCGACCCGAAGATCGTTACGCCCAAAGAGCGGATGATGACGTCCGCAGAAAAGCGCATACCGTTGACGCAGAAACACACGGCTGTCGACCCGTTTGGGTAACGCCCGCCGTGGCGTCAGTCCGAGCGTTGCGGACTTCTGCTGGAGACTGTTCACCACGTCGGCGCTGCGCATTTCCTGACTTTCAAGTTCGATACGCGGATACGTGCGATGAAACTCGGCGAGAAACGTATCGTAGGCCGGAAAATCGATGCCGCTGACGGTACTCACGCGCACCATGCCGGAGATATCGTGATCGCGATCCACCTCGGCGAGTGACAGGCGCGAAATCGTCCCGTACACGTCTTCAGCAATCTGCTTCACTTCGATGCCGGCCTGCGTGACCTCGATGCGCGGACCGTGGCGATCCACGAGGCGCAGACCCAACTGCTCTTCCAGCCGGCGCAGCGCCTGGCTGACCGCGGGCTGCGTCAGATGGAGTTTCGCCGCCGCGCGACTCACGCTGCCTTCTTTCGCGATCGCAAGAAAAGTCCGCAGCAAATTCCAGTCAAGACGGTCGTTCAGGTAGGTGTCAGGGCGATCTTTGCTCACGATGAGCCTCACTGATTTCATCATCCGCCAAAATTATACTTAGGATTAGAATTAGAAATTAGACTTATCATTTTTGATTACCGATAAAGGCATCACGACGAACCCGACGCGGCCATCTCGCCGCGGCTTCAGGAGTGTGTGATGCTAAAAATCAATGGTGAACGGCTCTGGACGAGCCTGATGAACATGGCCGCTGTCGGCGCTACGGCGGGCGGCGGTGTGCGGCGCCTCGCATTGACCGAACAGGACGCGGCCGGCCGGGCGCTTTTCTCGCAATGGTGCGTCGACGCGGGCCTCACGTTGTCCGTCGATCAGGTCGGCAATCTCTTCGCCCGGCGCGCCGGCAAACTGAACGATGCCGCACCCGTGGCAAGCGGAAGCCACCTCGACACCCAGCCCGAGGGCGGCCGATTCGACGGTGTGTATGGCGTGCTGGCCGCGCTCGAAGTTGTCCGCACGCTGAACGACGCGAACATTCAAACCGACAAGCCCATCGAAATCGTCGTGTGGACCAACGAGGAAGGCGCGCGATTCACGCCGGCCATGCTCGGTTCAGCGGCCTTTACGGGCATCATGCCGCTCGCTCAGGCATTGAGCACGCGCGATGCAGCCGGAACATCGGTCGAGCAGGCTTTGCAGGCAACAGGCTATGCCGGCGCGCGCGCCGTGCCTGGCGTTGTCTTCGACGCCTACTTCGAAGCGCATATCGAGCAGGGGCCGGTGCTCGAGGAAAGTGGCGTGCCGATCGGCGTCGTCACGGGCGGCCAGGCCATTCGCTGGCTCGATGTGCGCGTACGTGGGCAGGCCGCGCACGCAGGCACGACGCCGATGCAGTACCGCCGCGATGCGCTATTTGCGAGCGCGGAAATGGCCGCGGAACTGGAAAGCATCGCGGCAGATTTCTTCCCGCAAGGCCTTGCGACCATCGGCGAACTGCAGATCCGCAATGCATCGCGCAATACGATCGCGGCGGACCTGTCGTTCACGGTGGATCTGCGCCACCCCGACGACGCGATGATCGAAAACATGGAAGCCGCGCTGCGCGAGCGCTTCGATGCCATCGCGAAGCGCCGCCGCCTCACGGTCGAGGTGGGGCAGCATTGGGTCAGTCCGGCTACGCCGTTCGACCCGCACTGTATTGCTGCGGTGGGCAACGCGGTGGAGGCGCTGGACTATCCGCATCAACGCATCGTCAGCGGGGCCGGCCATGACGCGATCCATCTCGCCAAGCATTGTCCGACCGCGATGATCTTTATCCCCTGCGTCGACGGTCTAAGCCATAACGAAGCCGAAGACGCCTTGCCGGAAGACGTCACGCGTGGCACGGACGTGTTGCTTCACGCCATGCTGGCGCGCGCGGGGCATGCCGTATGAACGCACACCCAACGCCGCGCCCGCCTGGCCTGCGGCGCACATGGCTCTTCGCACCCGGAAACAATTCCGAGGCCCACGCAATCGCGCTGCAAAGCGGTGCGGATGCCATTGTCGCCGACCTGGAAGAAATGACCTCGCCGCAAGACCGGCCGCGGGCACGCGAACGCATTGTCACGTTATTGCGCGAGGCGGCTCGGGCCGGCACGTTCGGTTCGGTACGGATCAACAAACTGGAGCACGACGGCCATGCCGATCTCGAAGGCATCATGCCCGGCGCCCCACGGGCGATTTTTCTGCCGCACGCGGAGAGCGCGGCCCAACTGGCCTCACTCGACGATGCGCTGGCCATCATCGAGCGCAAGCTGGGCATTCCGGCGGGCTCGACGGAGGTGGTTCCAGTTATCGAATCCGCGAAGGGTCTGGTCAATCTGGGCGCGCTACTTCAGGTGGGCGCACGAATAAAATGCTGCATGCTCGCAGTCGAAGACCTGGCGGCGAATCTCGGCGCTCGCCGCACACCGGGCGGTATCGAACTGCTTTACGCACGCAACCGCTTTCTGATCGAGTGCATTGCCGCCGGTTGCGTGCCGATTGATCTTCCTTGCACCTATCGGTCGGCGCAGGTGCTTGGGCAGGACCTGGACCTCTGCACGCAACTCGGATTCGCATCGAAAAGCGTCGTGTTTGCCGAACACGTGCCGGCGATTCACCGTGCGCTGACGCCATCCGCGGAGGACGTGCGGGCGGCGCATGCGCTCATCCACGCGCACGCCGCACAGCAGGCGAATCCGCCTGATGCCGGTTCCGCCTGGATCGATTACCCGGAGCGCAATAACGCGCAACGTCTGATCGCACGTGACGCGCTGCTGCGCGCCTTTGACGACAGCCGCAACGCATAGGCCGCGCGCATCGCCGCCGCGGCTTTTATCGGCAGGGCTGTCAGGGTCGATCGCAAGAGGCGTGAACGCAACGATCTTTAGGATCGAGCGTCAGCGCAACAAATATTCGACTGGCAAAATTTTTTGAGCCAGCCACAATATTTGCGCGCCTGAAACGTCTTCAGACGCATGGAACCCCCACCCACCCCGGCCACGATGACCGAACGAGACAGCGACATCACCGCGACCGTGGTGCGTGAGCGCACGAGGCTCGGCAATTTCATCCGGCGCCGCATACGCGATCCAGACGATGCCGAAGACATCCTGCAGGATGTCTTCCACGAATTCGTGCAGGCCTACCGCCTTCCGGCGCCGATCGAACAGGCTAGCGCGTGGCTTTTCCATGCGGCGCGCAATCGCATCATCGACCGCTTCCGGAAGAAGAAAGAAGAGCCGCTGTCGGACCTTTTCGACGACGACGACGAAGCCGGCAGTGAGTATCGCCTCGACCTGAACTTACCGGCCCACGATGCGGGCCCCGAAGCCCAATACGCGCGCGCCGTATTGCTCCAGGCCCTGCAGGATGCGCTCGACGAGTTGCCGCCGAATCAGCGCGACGTGTTTATCGCGCACGAACTCGAAGGCCGGTCTTTCAAAGATATCGCGGCTGAAAGCGGTGTCACGCTCAATACGCTGCTTTCACGCAAACGCTATGCGGTCCTGCATTTGCGCGCCCGACTGCAGGCCATTTACGACGAACTGGATATTTAGAGGAGTTGAAGTATGAAATTTCGAATCAGATGTGCAGGTAAAGCGTTGCTTGTGATCGTCGGCATAGGCGTGCTGGGGTGGGCGGTCATGACGCTATGGAACTGGGTGATTCCGACGTTGTTCGTCGATGCCCGGACGATCGACTTTGCGCACGCACTCGGCTTACTGGTTCTGAGCCGCATTCTGTTTGGCGGATTCCGCGGACACGGCGGCTGCCGCGAGCGGCGACTGTGGCGCAAATGGGATGCCATGACGCCGGAAGAGCGGGAGCGCGTGCAGGCCGGCTGGCGATCACGGCCCGGCAAACGCGCGGAAGATTGACTACGCGCAAAACCCCGACGTCCGACTGCCACGAGGACTGGCCAGTCGTGACGGTGCGCCTTCCCTGGGCAATCGAACTGGCCGGAACAGGCGCCACAACCCGTATTCCTGACATTGATGCGAAGTGATGCCGGTCGGTGTTTTATTACTTCGCCGAGCCCGGTTAGCCCCCGGGAAAACCTATGAAATCGACGACCACGACACTTTTGCAGCGGCTTCACGAGCAAAGCCGGACAGAAATGATGCTCCGCGCGCGGGCCCAATTTCCGGGATCGAGTGATGAGTTTCAGACTCTCGCGGAAGAATACGACACGCTCGCCCCTCACCTGCGCGGGCGCTTTCTCGAAACGCTCGGGCTTTCCACCGAAGACTTCGAATCCACGCAAGGGACGGCGCTGTCGTTGGCGGTGTCGGCGGAAATGGGACGATTTTTGCGCAACATGGTCCTTTCACATAAGCCACGTCGAATTCTCGAACTCGGCAGTTCGTATGGCGTATCCACGCTGTATTTTGCCGAGGCGCTTCGCACCTTGAACGACGGCGTGGTCGTCGCGACGGAACTGGACCCCGAGAAGTGCGCCCACCTCCGCGCTCACGTCAGAACCGCGGGCGTCGATGCCTATGTCGAGTTGCGTGAAGGTGACGTGTTCCAGACCGTTTCCTCATTGGACGGTGCGTTCGACATGGTGTTTATCGACGTATGGGCGAACACGTATCTTGACCTGTTCAAGCAGACCGAACGCCTTCTGCGCCCCGGCTCCATTGTTCTCGCCGATAACATGTACACAGCCGAGGACGCTGTCCGGCCCTTCAAGCAGTACCTTGCCGGCAATCCACGCTTTTCAACGACGACGCTGGACTTTGAATCAGGGGTCGAGTTTACGGTCGTGGTTGCTTGAGTTGCTGCGGGGTGGTTGTTGATGCGGTTGAGCGCGCGTCAGTTCCTCGATGAGCGCGCCAGCGCGCAATCGCCCCACCGCCAGCGCCGACCTCGCAAGACTCCACCACCGGGACACCGACGGGATACCGTTGCCCGGCTTGAAACTCGTGACGCGCGGTGATTCATGCCGCTTATCTTCTGCTGAATCGCGATACCCCGGAGCAAGCGGCGAATCGCCTACACTACAGAATCAACGGACCCTGCCATCCCCGCGACGTGACTCCGCCATGGCGCACATCTTCTTCGCTGCTTCGATTCAGCGACATATCGCAACGCCCGAGCGTGATATCGACGCTCGCACGCTGAGCGAAGCGCTCGAGGCCGTCTTCGCCGTGCAACCTCGACTGCGCGGCTACATCCTTGATGATCAGGGCGCACTAAGGCGGCATCTCGCCGTGTTTGTGGATGGTCGGCGGGTGCGCGATCGACAACGCCTGTCCGATGCACTCGGCGAACAGAGCCGGGTTTATGTCGTGCAGGCGCTGTCGGGCGGGTGAGGCGCCACGCAGATTCGAGCTTTGCATGAGATCGGAGTGAGCGCCAAAACGCCAACGCCGATCGACATCTGGACGACGGGAGACACTCCACATGAGCGATCGATTGCTTGTCGCGACCCGCAAGGGTCTGTTCGTTCTGAGAGCCAATGGAGCAGGCGTCTGGGAGTTCGACGAGTTGCATTTCACCGGCGAGCCGGTGAGCATGGTGCTGCCTGATTCGCGCGACGGGTCGCTCTATGCGGCGCTCAATCTCGGCCACTTCGGCGTGAAGCTGCATCGCCGGCGCGCGGGCATGGCGGATTGGGACGAGTGCGCGGTTCCCGTCTACCCGCCGCAGCCTGCCGGCGAAACGCGGGCCGGCGACATCGCAAACGCGAATGCAGATACCGGCGCGGACAATGCGAACGCCGTCGCGCCCAGCGCGCCGCCTGCCTGGACGCTTCAGCAAATCTGGTCGCTCGAAACCGGTGGCCCAGACGAGCCAGGCGTCTTGTGGGCCGGCACGATTCCCGGTGGGCTGTTCCGTTCCGACGATGGCGGCGACACATGGGTGCTCAACCGTGCGCTGTGGGATCGCCCGGAGCGCCGCGAATGGTTCGGAGGCGGCTATGACGCGCCGGGCATCCATTCCGTGATGGTTGATCCACGCGACAGCCGGCATGTGACGATCGGCGTATCGTGTGGCGGCGTTTGGCAAACGGTCAACGGCGGCGCGACCTGGCGCGTCACCGCCGAGGGCATGGAGGCTGACTACATGCCGCCGGAGCGGCGCGGCGACGCCAACGTGCAGGACCCGCACCGGGTCGTCCAATGCACGGCACATCCAGACACGTTGTGGACGCAGCATCACTGCGCAATCTTCCGCTCGATCGACGGTGCGGCACACTGGCAAAGAATCGAGGCGCAGCCATCGAGCTTCGGCTTTGCGGTTGCCGTGCATCCGCACGAGCCGGACACCGCCTGGTTCGTGCCTGCCGTGAAAGACGAGTGCCGGATTCCGGTTGACGGACGGTTCGTCGTCACGCGCACACGCGACGGCGGCCGCACGTTCGATCGCTTCTCGAGTGGCTTGCCGCCTGCCCCCGCGTATGACCTCGTGTATCGGCACGGCCTCGCGGTGGACGAGTCTGGCGAGCGCCTCGCGATGGGGTCGACCACCGGCTCGCTATGGACGTCCGATGACGGCGGCGAAAGCTGGCAATCGATTTCAGCGCATTTGCCGCCGGTTTATTGCGTCCGGTTTGGATGACGGTCTTTGCCAATCGGACGGCGGCCTAAAGTGAAGGGTCGATAAGTTGCGCATACCCGCCAGTCCGCCGATATCCGCTGCCTGAGCGGACAAATCCGATCACCACCGTGCATTACCTGCTCGCGCGTGGACCAATGGCTCGACGAACGCGAGCGCCAACACGGGACTGGGGAACGAAATGTAGATGTCGGTAATACACACCAGGTGCCGCCATCACCACCCGACGCTTTTTCGATAGACGTAGACGACGCGATGTTCGTCGGCATGCGTTGCCCGAACAGGACAGTCGCGCAGTAAGCCGTCAGTGAAAGTTAGCAATGAAATTGCGCCGTAAAAGTTGTCAGTGAAAGTAAGCACCAGAAAATGCGGCGCACCCAATGGGCTATGCTAACCCTCGATGCGACCAGCCCAAAGTTTCCTACAAAAAAATGAACAGCTTCGATTCGTCTATCGAAACATATCTGTCCAACATACACTTCGGTCATTTCGCGACCCAATCCATAGAAGTCATCGCCGACCTTTACACCTTCAAAGGCCTCGTGCTCATTCCCGTGCTGTGGTGGATGTGGTTTCAGCAGGACAAGCGCCGCGAATGGCGACGGGAAATGGTTCTCGCCACGCTTCTCAGTAGCGTCGTGGCGCTCTTCGTCGGAAGACTGCTGACTCACTGGTTGCCGTTCAGAGTGCGCCCCATCTATAGCGACGAACTGCATCTGCACTTTGCAGGTAGCGCTATCAAGGACGCACTGCTGACAAGTTGGAGTTCCTTCCCAAGCGATCACGCGATGCTATGGATGGCGGTCGCCACCGGTATCTTCCTCGTGTGGCGGGGCATCGGTGTGCTGGCGGTTTCCTATACCGTGCTGTTCATTTGCGTTCCGCGCGCCTACCTGGGCTTTCACTACCCAACCGATTTGCTGGTGGGCGCCGCCTTGGGAATCGGCATTACCTATGTCATGACGCGAGATGCGATCCGCGTGCGCTATGCGATTCCTGCGCTGCGATGGATCGAACGCTACCCGGGGCCTTCAGCGATGCTGGCCTTTATTCTGTGCCTCGAACTCGTTACGCAGTTCGACGAACTGCGCAGGCTGGCGAGCGGTGTGCTCAAATATCTATGAAGCACGCGTTGCGGTGCGGCGCTGGGAGGCTATTCGGTGGTGGCGGCGCCCGAGCGAGTGATGTTATCGAAGCCAGGTTCATGCGCGTTTGCACGTCGGCCGATAGTTATTCAGCCACAGTGGATCGCTTTCAACTCATTTAGGCGACGCTGGGACCAGTCCGTACCCGGACATCACAGCGATAAGCTTCGCGCGGTCGGGCGGCTCACCCGCATTGACTATGGCGCCGACGTCGCGGAAATACTGGGCGCCGATGTCGGGCGTAAGTATGATCAAGGCACGAGCCGTGTCACCGTGTGGATTGCTGAATTGATGGACCGATCCGCGTCGGGAATGCATCCACTGTCCTTGGGCCAGATCCCGGACTACGCCATCAACAGAGTATCGAAGCACGCCCTCCAGCACATACACGCACTCCTCATTATGTGTATGACTGTGAGGTGGAGGAACGCTCGAACCAGGAGGCACCGTCAACTCGAATACGCCCAACCCGCCTGTGCCGGCTCCATCAATCAAGTACCGAATCGTCAGACGACCGACAGTGATCGGCTCGCCTGGGTCCGCGTTGTCAACAGTCATTTAAGTTTTCTCCCGTCTGAGGATTCGCGCCGGTCGCAACACTACGAGTGTAGGCCGGAGACACGCCGCTTGCAGCGGTTCCCTGACCGAACGTCCGACATTGGGCAGCACGTAAGCGGCTGGACTTAGCTTTATACGATGACTACGCTTAAGAACGTCGCGCCGCCCGCCATGGCACCTGGCGCTTCAACACACGTGTCCGACGGAGGCATCGATGCCAAGTACACCAAACGTGGATCAGCAGGGACCTGGCGCCGACGGCAAGTATCAGCCCGAACCCACTCCTGAGCGACTTCTGCAACTGGGCATGGGATTCTGGGCGTCGAAGACGTTGCTGTCCGCGGTCGAACTCGGTGTGTTCACGCGCCTCGCGAGCGGTCCGAGCGATGCAGCGGAACTCATTGAGGCGCTCGGATTGCATCCGAGATCGGCCCTCGATTTTCTCGACGCGCTGGTTGCATTGAATCTGCTGGAACGCGAAGCCGGGATATACCGCAATACGCCGGAGGCCGGGCTCTTTCTGGACTCGACCAAGCCTGGTTACGTGGGCGGACTACTGGAAATGGCCAACGCCCGGCTGTATCCGTTCTGGGGCTCACTGACAGAAGCGCTTCGCACCGGGCGGCCACAGAACGAGGCGAAACACGGCGGCAACCTGTTTGACGCGATCTATCACGATGAAGCAGGCCTGCGGCGCTTTCTGCGAGCAATGACCGGAGTCAGTCTTGGGGCGGCCAAGGCGATTGCGCAGAAATTCCCCTGGAAGAATTACGGCACTTTCATCGACATTGGCACGGCACAAGGTGCGCTACCTGTGCAGATCGCGCTCGCTCATGCTCACCTGCTCGGTGGTGGCTTCGATCTACCGGAAGTCGGCCCGGTATTTAACGAGTACGTGACGTTGCATGGCTTGCAGGAACGGGTGCGCTTCCATGCGGGCAACTTTTTCAAGGACCCCTGCCCGGCAGCAGACGTGCTTGTGATGGGACACATCCTCCATGACTGGAATCTCGAAGAAAAACTCGAACTGCTGGCGAAGTGTTACGCGGCGCTGCCTCCCGGGGGGTGTCTGATCGTCTACGACGCCGTGATCGACGATGATCGCAGGCAGAATGCATTCGGTCTTCTGATGAGCCTGAACATGCTTATCGAGACCCCCGGCGGTTTCGACTATACGGGTAGGCAGTGTTGTGCGTGGATGAAGGAAGTCGGCTTCTCACAGGCACGCGTAGAGCCTCTCGCCGGCCCGGATTCAATGGTGATTGGAATCCGGTAGGAGCGGATTTGGCGCCCCGCCAGCCATTTACCGAAGCGTGGAGCGACGCCACGATGCTGGCCGGCCTCCCACGCTCCGGTCCCTGCCGCTCACGGTCCCGCTCCGTAGAAACCCCATTTCAGAACGAAAATCGCGCGTGTTGCGCGAATAGCGCTCATATTATGCTGACTGCCGTTGTCGTGCATCCATCGACAGCGTAACTTCCTTGCATCCCTGATCGCTCTGCGGACCAATGCCGATTTAAGGCTCGTGTCGCGTCGTAAGCGAAGCAAGTCATGCCCGTCGATGTCGGGATGCACATTCAATATTACCGATCGAATGCGCCGGCTGAAGCGGTGAAGCCGGCGCGATCCAAGCGAAGCGTTTTCGCTGACGAGCAGGGCGCAATCCCACCGCGATCAAATATCAATATTGGAGACAGACATGGCTGGCAGCCCCACCGAACACGAGCCGCATGGCGCCCATCAGACGAGGAAGGCAACCGCGAGCGGCTGGATCGGCTCCGCGCTCGAGTACTACGACTTCTTTATCTACGCGACCGCAGCATCGCTGATTTTCCCGCAGCTGTTCTTCCCCTCGGGCAACCCGAAGATCGCGATCGTGGCTTCACTGGCGACCTACGGCGTGGGATATGTCGCGCGGCCGATTGGCGCCTTCTTTCTCGGACATTGGGGCGACACGAAAGGCCGCAAGAACGTCCTGCTGGTGTGCATGTTTCTGATGGGCTTCTCGACCATGGCCGTCGGCCTGCTGCCGACTTACCACCAGGTCGGCCTGCTCGCACCGGTGCTGCTGGTTGCGCTGCGCCTGATTCAGGGCTTCGCGGTGGCCGGCGAGATCTCCGGCGCCAGCTCGATGATTCTTGAGCACGCGCCATTCGGCCGGCGCGGTTACTACTCGAGCTTTACGCTGCAGGGCGTGCAGGCCGGCCAGATTCTCGCTGCGGCCGTGTTCCTGCCGCTCGCCCACTACATGCCTGAAGACGCGTTCAATGCCTGGGGCTGGCGCATTCCGTTCCTGCTGAGCGCAATCGTTCTCGTGGCGGGCTACATCATCCGTCGCGAGGTGAAAGAAACGCCGGCCTTCGCGACCGAAGGCGCCGTGCCGCGCTCGCCGATTGTCGAAGCCTTCAAGTTTAACTGGAAGGAGATGCTGGTCGTCGTGTGCTGTGCGTTGATGAACGTCATTCCGGTGGTCACGACGATTTTCGGCGCGGCCTACGCGGTTCAGCCTTCGTACGGGATCGGCTTCCATAAAAGCGTCTACCTGTGGATTCCGGTGCTCGGCAACATCGTGGCCGTGTTCGTGATCCCGCTGGTCGGCAATCTGTCGGACAAGATCGGCCGCCGTCCGCTGATTATCGGCGGCGCGCTCGGTTCAGGGCTGCTGTCGTTCGGTTATCTCTACGCGATCAGCATCCATAACGTGCCATTGGCGATCGTGATGTCGATACTCATGTGGGGCGTGATCTATCAGGGCTATAACGCCGTTTTCCCGAGCTTTTACCCCGAACTCTTCCCCACGCGCTCCCGGGTTTCGGCAATGGCGATTTCGCAAAACATCGGCACCACGATTACGGCGCTGCTGCCGGCTCTCTTCGCAACCGTCGCGCCTCCGGGATCGACCAACATCCCCATGACGATCGGTGCGATCACGTTCGGCGTCACGATTATTTCGGCGATTGCTGCATACAGCGTGCGGGAAACGTACCGGATTCACCTGAACGACCTTGGCCAGCGCAGCGCAAAGCCTGTCGACAAGGAGGACTACGAGCGGATGCGCGAGCAGACCCTGTCCGGCGCAAAAGCGGCGTAGCAATCGAACGTCTAGATGCAAACGCCGGTGCCCGGCATTCATCGTCCGGGTCCGGTCTGCATCAAAAGATCGCGCAATGAAGTTGGGCGCGCAACCATTGGATTAGCCCGCTGAACGGGACGGCGCGCTGCCGGTTAGGCGGTCGCGCTGTCACTGTCGGTTCGCCAGCCTGGCGGGCCGGCCACAATGATTTGTATGGAGCGTCCCTCATGAATCAGCCTTGCATTATCTCCGTCGCCATTACCGGTTCAGTGCCGCGTAAGAAGGACAACCCGGCTGTGCCGGTCACCATTGCTGAACAGATCGAAAGCACTCACGAAGCTTATGAAGCCGGCGCGACGCTCGTACACCTGCATGTGCGCGACGAGCAGGAAAACTCCAGTTCCGACCGGTCGAGCTTCGCGAAGCTTCAGGAAGGCATCCGCAAGCATTGTCCCGACATCATCATCCAGTTTTCGACGGGCGGCCGCGGCCGTTCGTTCGAGCAGCGCGGCGCGATGCTCGATCTGCGTCCGGACATGGCGTCACTCGCAACGGGCTCGGTCAACTTTCCGACGACCGTCTACGAAAATCCGCCGGATTTCGTACGCTCGCTGGCAAAGATGATGCTCGACTACAACGTCAAGCCGGAAATCGAAATCTTCGATCTGGCGATGCTGTACAGCACCGTCGACCTGGTCGGGCTCGGCCTGCTGAAATCGCCCGTGCACGTGCAATTCGTAATGGGCGTGAAGAACGCCCTGCCCGCGCGACGCGAGATCCTGGAGTTCGAGGTGCAGCAACTCAAGGCGCTACTGCCCGATGCAACGTGGACGGCTGCCGGTATCGGACGGCATCAACTCGAGGTGAATCACTGGACGCTGGAAATGGGCGGCCATTGCCGCACAGGTCTCGAAGACAACGTCCGCTGGGACAAGGACACGCTCGCGAAGAGCAATGCGCAACTGGTGGCACGGGTAGCATCGTTGTGCGGCGAGTATGGGCGGCCGGTAGCGAGCGCCAAACAGGCGCGTGAACTGCTGCATTTGCCGGCCTTGTAGGGCGACGCCGCGCGCCGTCGGCGTCCGCTCGGCTGCCTCAACCGTTTTGTTTTTCTGCGTTAGGTACTGGTGATCGTGCCGCGTTGCGCCCGATTTCATGCGCCCCACGAAAACCATTACGATTCAAGGCTCTAGCGAGTTCACCAGGTAGTTATCAACACCCTCTTCAACAATATCTGGGGATAAGTCGGGCGAAGAGCGTGATCGAGCCGTAACGGCCGCCCTCATGGGGCGGCATGACAGGCCTCAATCCGATCGCGAGTGCATGCGGCTCATAACAGTAGTCACGATGGGCACGCCAACTGTCTAGTGCCGTTCAGAAGCACGGCGCGTTGACATGATCCACCAATCCGGCAGTCAACGTGTCGAGCCTCGCACGCGGTCGATCTGATCGTTGAGTCGCGCTACAGAATTGGCGAGGAACGCGACTCTGGCGTCGAGACGGGAAAGAAGCAGCGTCGCGATAAGAATTGCGAACGCAAACGTAATGACAGCGGCGGCGAGCCATTGAGGCTTGACGCCGTTCGCTGCGCCGCAAATCGAGCCAACGGGGAAATTCGCCGCGGCCATGCCGGTGTAATGCATACCCGCGATGGCAATCCCCATGACACAGGCCGCACCAATGCGCTTGGGCATCACATGGTTCTGATCTGCGCCGCGCAGCGTGTTCGCGACCCACAGCGCCGCAGTAGACGCTGCGATTGCAATGAAAATCGAGCCAGCAAAGATCCTGGGTTCGTAGCGAATCGCCGGATTCATCAACATCGCGGCCATTCCCATGTAATGCATGCCGGCAATACCTAACCCCATGAGAACCCCACCCGCCAGCAAATGGAACAGCTTCAGACGTTCCCGCGTGACGACATGCAACGCAAACCACGAGACGATCACCGCAATCGCGAGCGAGTAAAAGGTTATGGCGAAATCGTAACCAATCGGAATATCCAGGGAAAACGACAGCATGCCGATGAAGTGCATGGACCAAATGCCAACGCCCATTGCCAGGGCGCCGGCGGCCAGCCATAGTTGCCGGGCACGAACGTAAGCCAGAATGGAAAGCCGGTCTGCGAGATCGATTGCCGTAAACGAAGCAAGCGTCGCGACGATAAGGGAAACGGCGACTAACCCGAGGTTATAGTTGCTTTGCATAGATTGGGGGCTCTTTCACAAGAGCTCGATTAGTGGTTATCAAGAGCCTCATGCGGCCTCTCTGCCGACGAAGACTGGGCTCTGCATTCGCACTGGCCTGTGCGCTTATAAATCCATTCTGAGTATTTTTAGCCGCTTGAGTATCCGCGACGGTGTCAATTCTAGTGCATGTTGGTGGGAAGATGATCGACGACCGGACTCAATTGCGCAAGCCCGTTGCACTCGCGTCCGTCGTACACAAGCCGCTGCTCATCGACCTTGCTTTCTGGGCCATGAATGCGCATTTCGAGTGCCAACTCTCACCCGACAAGAAGGCACCCCAATGCGGCCAACGTCAATCCCGCGCTTATGCTCGCTCGCCTGCGTTACGCAATTGATTTCGGTAGTCGCGGGTTCCGTTGCAACGAAGGTGAGCGTTCGTTGATCTGCGGACTGGCGTCTGTCTCGGCAATATCGCCGGCCGCGAACTGTTTGCGGTAAGCGGCGGGCGTGAGTTCTTTCAACGCTTTGAACTGTCGGTTGAAATTAGCCACGTTTGGAAACCCGGAGCGCGTTGCAACGACGGAAACGGGAGTCGAGGTGTGCGCGAGCATCCGGCAGGCATGTCCAATCCTGACTCGCGCGATATATCGCCCAACGCTCTCTCCAATGTGCTGCTCGAAGTAGCGAGCCAGAGAACGTTCCGACACGTTAGCAGCGTCGCAAAGGTCGGATAGACGCAGTGGTTCAGCGAAGCGTAAATCAATCATTGAGAGCACGCGGTTTATACGCTCCGGTTCGTGCCCTGAAGGACCCTCTGCACGGTCGCTAAACGCGGTCGGCGAAGCAAGCGGATCGCCAGGTGCTTCTGCGAGCATGCACAAGACATTGAGTGCCCCGGCAAGGCGTTCTCGCGCGGTGCTGGACAGCAGCTTGTCGACCTGTACGCGCATCGCGGCGGCGACCTCCGGACCGAATGCCAGCCCGCAAGCGGCCCGACGCAACAGGTTACGCAAAGGCGCATATTCCGGGCAGACGTCCGCAAGCCGCCGCGCCCAATCGCCGCCAAACCAGATCACGATTGCAACCTGAGGAGATGCTGCGTCGATCGAGCGATTCGACGCCCATGTATGAGGAAGATTCGGGGGCACAAGAACCAGGTCATCGTCTACATAGTCTGCAATCGAATCCCCGATATAGCGCTTGCCCTGACTGTTCAGCGTCAGGGTTAGTTCGTATTCGGGATGGTGGTGCCATTCGAACGGAATGCGCGGCAGACGCCGGTGGTAAACCCTGACCGAGCAGTCGTCGCCAAATTCGACATGTTCGTATGCTGGTTTCATGGCAGAAAACGCAAAGAAATTGTCTGGATGGTATCACTTCTGTGTGCACGGTCAGCCTATCCTGCGGATACAGCAGAACCCACGAGGAGACGACCATGGCACTCATCATCGACGACCTGCCGGCAGCCATCCGGCAGGCCAAACAGGAGCTTCGCGCACGACTTCCGAACTATCGGGATGTTTTCGCCGAAGTGGATGAAACGATCCGCGCCGAAGCCAGCAGAATTGCCGCGCAACGCAGTCGCGGCGAAAACGTGATCCCCGAAGTCCAGTTCTCCGACATCGCGGAGCAGCGCGTGAGCGCCGAGCAGATCGAACTCGTCAAAACACGTGGTGCGTGTGTGATCCGCAACGTGTTCGACCGCGCTCTGGTGGAAGGGTGGGACCGCGATATCGCGGACTACCTCGAACGCAACGACCTGAATACGCGCCTGCAGAATCGGGCCGAGGACAAATACTTTGGCCAGCTCGCATCCAGCAAGCCGCAGATTTACGGCGTGTACTGGTCAAAGCCGCAGGTCCTCGCGCGCCAGGCGCCGTCGCTGACTGCGGCTCGTGTCTTTCTGAACCGGTTGTGGCGCAATGAAAGTGAAGGCCGGATCCATTTCGATCCAGAGCGAGTGCCGGTCTACGCGGACCGGATGCGTCGCCGGCCACCCGGCTCCGAGTCATTGGGCTTGTCCGCGCATTGCGACGGCGGCTCGGTCGAGCGGTGGATCGAGGCGAATTTCCGCAAGGTGTACCGGCATGTGTTCGACGGCAACTGGCGTCAATATGATCCGTTCGACGCCGCGTTCCGGCCGGACGCAGAAGAGATTGCATCTCCCGCCGTATGTTCGATGTTCCGCACGTTTCAGGGCTGGACCGCACTGACGCCGCAAGGCCCTGGCGACGGCACGCTGCAACTCGTGCCGATTGCAAATTCGATGGCTTATATCCTGTTGCGCGCCCTTCAGGACGATGTGGCCGATGACGACCTGTGCGGCGCGATGCCAGGTCGCGCGCTCTCCATCAAGCCGGAATTTCATGCGCCGCTTTTCGACGCGCTCTCATCGATTCCCCACATGCAGGCCGGCGACACCGTGTTCTGGCATAGCGACGTGATCCACGCAGTGGAAGACGCGCACCGCGGCGCAGGCTACAGCAACGTGATGTATATCGCGTCGGCGCCCGCGTGCGCCAAGAACGACGAATACCTCAAGCGCCAGTTGCCTAGCTTCCTTGAGGGCAAAAGCCCGCCTGACTTCCCGACCGACCATTTCGAAGTCGACTTTGTCGGACGGGCTACTGTCGAAGATCTGACGCCGCTCGGGAAGGCCCAACTCGGTTTCGATCTGTAAGCGCTACGAAAACGCACTCCATCATGGCGTGCGCCTGCCTGGTGATTCATAAAGAAAACTAACGGAGACAGCCATGAAAAGAACAGTCATGTCAGCCGCAATCGTCGCTGCGGTGCTTGCCACAGGCGCACAGGTCGCAAGTGCTGCCGAGTCACTTTCTGTATTGCACTGGTGGACCTCGGGCGGCGAATCGAAGGCGATCAGAGTGCTCAAGGACGACATGAACAAGCAGGGTTACGAGTGGAACGACTTCGCCGTAGCCGGCGGGGCGGGTGCGGCGGCCATGACGGCGTTAAAGACACAGGTCATGTCCGGTAACGCGCCGTCGGCTGCGCAGATCAAGGGGCCGCTGATACAGGACTGGGCTGATCAAGGCGTGCTGGTCGATATAGACAAGTCCGCTACTGACTGGAAAGCCCAACTTCCCGCGCAGATCAACAAGACCATGATGTCAAAGGGCCACTATGTGGCCGCGCCGTTCTCGGTGCACCGAATCAACTGGCTGTGGATCAACAAAGCCGCACTCGATAAAGTGGGTGGTAAACCGCCGACGACATGGCCCGAGTTCTTCGCGCTAGCCGACAAGTTCCGGGCTGCGGGCATTACGCCCGTCGCGCGTGGTGGCCAGCCTTGGCAAGACATGACCATCTGGGAGACGGTCGTGCTTTCTCAGGGCGCGGATTTTTATCGCAAGGCCATGATGGAGCTCGACCAGAAAACACTCACTTCGCCGCAGATGTTGCAGGTCTTCCAGACTGTCCGGAAGATTCAAGGTTACTTCGACAAAGGCTCGACCGGCCGTGACTGGAATCTCGCGACTGCCATGGTCATCAACGGATCGGGTGGGATGCAATTCATGGGGGACTGGGCGAAAGGTGAGTTTGCCAATGCGAACAAGAAAGCCGACGTTGACTATATCTGCGCGGCTGCGCCGGGTACGTCGAACGCCTTCACCTACACAGTAGACTCGTTCGTGTTTTTCCAGCAGAACGGCAAGAAGGACGCGACGCCTGGACAGCTTGCGTTGGCGAAGACAATCATGTCGCCCGCCTTCCAGGAACAATTCAGTCTTTACAAGGGTTCGATTCCGGTCAGGCAGGATGTTTCAATGGACAAGTTCGACGCCTGTGCCAAGAAGTCATACGCAGATGAGCAATCCACCATCAAATCCAACACGTTCTTTCCGTCGTTCGCATTTGGTGACGTTCAGTCGTCTGCCACCGAAGGCGCGATTACCGACGTTGTGACGGGCTTCATGAACTCGAATGAAGACCCGCAAGAGGCGGTGCGCAAGGTCGCGGCTGCAGCGAAGATCAAATAGGTGCGAATTTCGAAGCCGCCTCGACAAAATCAAGCCGTCGTGCAAGGTCATTCGAGGACTGTGGCGGCATAACGCAACGCGTGTCCAGAATTCTGCATTCGATGTACCCGTAACACGCGTCATGCGTTACCCACTGTTACGGGCCACAAAGCAATTTTTCCAACCGGCGCGCGGCACAGACGCGTCCGGCCTTGTTATTGCTTTATCACCCCGTCGCATCGTCGATAACTAAACTCAAGAACGGGGTAAGCGGTGACACAGAACAGAGACCTTCGATTTGAAGCGCTTGATGGCCTGCGGCTTGTTTGCGCACTCTGGGTCATGTTGAGCCACTTCGGGCCGCCGCCCATTCATTTCACCTTTGGTATGTTCGCCGGTCATGCATTGACCATCGAGAGCATGTTCAAAAGCGTTTTCTGTGGCACGGCCGCAGTGGTGGCGTTCTTCATCATTTCCGGGTTTTGCATCCATCTGCCGTATGTCTCGGGGAAAACGCTTGCTGTCAAGAATTTCTATGTCGCACGACTGGTGCGTATTGGCGCGCCGATGATAGTGGCAGTAACCGCTGCCAAAGTGCTACCCAACGGAACATACGAGCTCGATGCCGTGCTCTGGTCGCTTTACAGCGAAATCCTTTACTACTTCGGCTATCCGGTCATCTTGCGAGTCGCGCGCAAAGGGGGATTGCCGCACCTCACGGCCATTGCCTTCCTAATGGCGCTGGTTGTTAATCTTATTCCGGATGACACTCACGGCTACTTCTGGTCTAACGGGATCATCCTGACGACGTTGCGCGGATTGCCGATCTGGCTTCTCGGCTGCATCATCGCGCAGTTTTACGCTTCTTCGTCGAGATCCCCGACATCACTACGCATTTTGGGCTTGGCTGGCGTGCGACAGACGTTACGCGTGTTCATAGTGTTGGCGAACGCAATCGCCTTGATCCTGCATTTCCTGACGCCGCTGCACTACAAGTGGAGCATGCTTCCCTTCGCAATCCTGTGCGCGCTCTGGATCGTTGCAGAACTGGAAGCGAGCGCGTCGCGGACGATATTCACGCGAGTTGCGCCGCTTGGCCGCGCATCCTATTCGCTCTATCTCACGCACAAGTTGGCGATACCGGTCGTTGCTGTGATGTATAGCAGTCTGGCAGGTGCGCAGTACTGGATTGCTCTGCTATGCATCGCCATCATCCTCACCAACCTTATGTACTTCATGGTTGAGACCCCGGCCCACCGACTCTCAAGAGCGATCGGTCGAAACTGGATGAAACGACAAACTGATCCAGTCATTACCTGATCCACCCATCAAGCCACCTTCGCGGTGGCTTTTTTGTCACCTCGTCACTCGCCACAACCGCCATCGGGCGGTTTCTTCGTTTACGGACATGACCAACGTTACCCAAATCCACGAAGGGAAAGAGACGTTGACCGTTGACGTCAACATCCCCGGCCACGAGCCGCATATGACGAAGGCTCTGTTCAAGCGCACGCGTAATGCCTTGCTCTCGCGGTACGGCGGCCGCTGTTTCATCTGCAACGCGACGGCCGACGAAAGTTGGCCATCCATTCGAAGCGCATCACCACCCGATCGAGCGCTCCTTTGCCGAGATGATCGAATGGGAGCGCTTCAAGTTCGACGCGCAGGTCGGCGTCTGGGGTGAAGCGAACCAGGCATTCGACTGGGACAACTTCACCGACTGGACCCGGTTCGTCGACGACATGACGGTCAACGGCATGTTGCTTTGCAAGGCGCACCACATCGGAAAAGACGAAGGCCTGCACACGCTGCCCTTCCCTATCTGGATCGCGCAAAAGTGCGGCAAGGAAGGTTATCAATTCTCCGGCACCGAAGTGATTCACCGCCAGCAATAGGAGCATTCATGCAGTCAGATACGAAGAAATATCTCGCGGCCGCCGGCATCCTCGTGGTTTGGCGCGGCTTCGCATTCGTCGGCAAGACGTCGGTCGACGGTGTCATCGCGACCTCGGGGTTCGGCTCCGACCGGCCTCCGGGTCAGGCACGCGGCCACCTCCAACGAATAACCTCCCCGGCAGTAATCCCGCCGCGCGACGCGGCTCCCTCCCCAGGAAATTCACACCATGAACCGAATCATGCTGCTTGCGGCAGGTACACACGATGGCCGGGCACAATGGACATGGGGCGCGCGCGTGCCCGGCGTGCGCCCCATCACCGTATGCGTCGTCAACGATTGAAGCTTGGTCAGCTCGCCCTGCACAAATCGCCAGTTGATCAGCTGTTGGTCACTTCGTATCCGCGACGCGCGGCCTCGCTCTTGTGGCGCAGTTCTTCCGTGGTTTCGCCGCCGCCTTCCGGCATCCAGCCCGGTGGCCGGATAACGTGATTGATCGCGGTCCACGCGTTCTTCGCCTTCAACACGTCCCGGACAAGGGTAGCCCAGTGCTCGAACTCGACGACGAACGGATTGCGTGAGGTTGTTGGCGTAACGAGCCCGTAGCGGCAAGGTTCGTCGGCGCGTTCCTCGACGTAAGTGCCGAACAGCCGGTCGAAGATAATCAGCACGCCGCCGTAGTTCGCGTCCAGATATTCGACATTCGACGCATGGTGCACGCGGTGCGAGGAGGGCGTATTGAACACATACTCGAGCCAACCGAGCTTCGGAATCCACGTGGCATGAAGCCAGAACTGATACATGAGGTTGAAGAAGAGCGTTAGCAGAACGACTTCCGGACGCACGCCAAGCCACACGAGCGGCGCGAAGAAAATCGCCGAGCCCGTCAGCTTGCCCGTCACGCCGAGCCGGTACGCGGTTGAGAGGGTCAACTGGTTCGGCGAATGATGCACGGCATGCGTGGCCCAGAAGAAGCGAATACGATGCGACGCGCGGTGATACCAGTAGTAGCAGAATTCCTGACCGATGAAGAGCGCCAGCACCATCAGCGCGCTATTGAGTTCCACCGTGAAGATGCGATGCTCCCAGGCTAGCGCAAACACAGGTGTCGCGAGCGAGAGCGGCAGCAGCGCGAGCAGCTTGCGCGCGAAGACGTCGGCCAGCGAAAGCCACACTTCGTACCACGCGAATGGCGTGGCCGCATTGCGGTTTCTCCGACTCAGCCAGACGGCTTCGACCATCGATACGGCAATGACGAATGCCGTGACATATAGCGAGAATTTTCCGAGTTGTTCCATGACGATGCCATAACGGTAGTGACCGGGGGATATCGTCTGCGGTGAGGTTGTGGAACAGTGCATCGCATCCGATATGCGCACTGTATCTATGGCTCCCGCAACAGGCTATGCGAAAGTTATTTCACCGCATGTCATGTGGCTCGAAGCCTTTCCAGCCAAGACTGGCAGTCGCTTTTGTCTCTTAGACACCATTGCGCGAATCGCATCTTCGGTGGATGCCGTCAGTCCATTGCGGTGGGCCGCCGCGCGGAAATCGGTGGGCGGCGGCTCCCACCTCCTCAGCGCCGCTCCGGCTGCAGGTATCGCCGAATCGACGTATTGGGCGCCCCAATATCTCCACCATTTGGAGCGCGCACGGCGCGGAAAAGCTCGACTTGCCTGAAGTTCGCAAACTTTTCATAAAAGAAATTAGATACGACTGAGCGGTCGTGCTTTTTTTACAAGCTTTGCTCACGACGGACCGAGGAGTCAGGTCAATACCGTTTCGACTTCCTGCGCGCCAAGCACCGCTGCCTAACCTCTGGTGACTAAGTCACGACTGGTTAGGCAAACGGGCGGGCCCGGCCGAGTCCGCATATTCCACTCGGCAACCGCGACGATACGATTTCGACCGTCGTCAAACGCTTTGAGCGTGCGGACTTCGCTGGCGCCTGGCGGCAGCCAGAGATGTGCTTCAAATGCCTCACGGGAGATTGCACACTCAGCAGAGCCGGTCCGTTCTGACAAATGGAAGGCTATTCTGCTTCCGTCTGGCGATAGCCCCGGCGCGAAATCAAGAACTTGCATGCCGCACCTCGTGAATACACCGGCCAGCTGAGCTCCTGCCGCTCGCTCGAAATTTCCCAGAACATACGTGCCATCCCTACAGTCCGACCAAGCATCCCCATATGCCGCAGGGTCCTGCGCCGGGGCAGATTTTCATTCCTCCGGGTATGGCAGATGTTTCTGCGAGCGGCCGCCGTAGAAAAAGTCGAATGCCTCTTGTCGACCCGCTGCAGCCGGTCGACCCAACGCGACATATAGGGCGGCTTTCAAGGTACAACCGACGTTCGAATAGTCGCATTGGAAGACGAGGGGCGGCCTGAGCCAACGCTCAGGTGTCGCTGTTCGCGTGGCAGCTTCATGTCGCTTTGCTGCCGCTCTCACGCAGGTGGCCGCGAATGTCGGGTCACGCTGCCTGCCTGCAAACGCGTGCTCCGACCTAAGGCACTAGTCCACTCTAGGGAATGGACGTCCGCCCCCGGTAGACAAGACAGTCATTTGATAGAGGGTTGTTCGCGGACGAGGCCCGTGTCCAGGAAACCAAATATCATCTAGGGCCGGGGGTCGACCGTCCACAGGCCTAAAATCGCATCTACACTGTATCGGCAGTTCTGTTTGTCTAATGCGGGAAGGCCGTCGGGATAACCGCCGACTATTCGGGCTTCATTGGACATTCCCTGGAGCAGATTCCCGAGCAGTCGAGCGCCGTGCGCCGGATTGTCGATTCGAAGCTCACCACGCTCGCAGGCAGCACGAAGGTAGCGTTCCAGCGGGTCGATAACCTGTACCGAGACGATCTTTCGAAAATACTCCGAAATACCAGGAACGCGATGTCCTTCGGCCACAAGTAGACGATAAAAGTCAACCGAGCGCGGTTGGGTCGTATACGTGAGCAGGCGCAATGCCATCGCGTACAGAGCTGTTGCAGGGGGCTTCGAAAGCAGGCTCTCCGGAAAGAACTGCGCTTCGAGACCTTCGAATTCGCGCTGCAGCACCGCGGCGAGCAACCCTTCCTTGTTGCTGAACAACTGATACGCGGTCGCGGCGGATCCTCCTGCCTTGCTTACGATCGTCTTCATCGACGTCTGCGCATATCCGGTCGTAAGGAATTCTTCTGCGGCCACTTCAAGAAGCCTGACGCGTCGCGCTTCGCCCTTTACTGTGGGAGCCTGACGTTCACTTTCCTCGCTCAGCTTCCTCATGACCAACTAGCCTCCTTCATAAAAAGCGCCCAGCAACGCACGAGGTTGAGATGGGCCTCAAAGCCCCCCTCGCCACGAGCTGGCAGAGCCAGCGATTATGCACGAACGGCCTGGACCAAAGATCCAAACCGGACATGGACGCGAAAGGCTACCAATTCATTTTCAAACCATGACAAAACGTAACGTATGGTACATTACGTTTTTAGCTCGCGGCGAATTGCCCGAAATAAAACTGTTTGTTCTCGTCAGAATCCGCGTGGGCGTTTGCGAGACCAGCGGTAGACCATGCGCGAATCTGGAGTCACATGATGCGGCAGCCCGGCATCGGAGACCGATCACTAGTGTGCCGGCCCTCAGCGTCATCGGCACGAAACGTAACAACGGAGTTGTCGATGCCACTTCACGAGGTAGAGGTCTTTGGTCTTCTGCTTAGCCCGATATTCATGATGATCCTTGCGGCCGTCGTCGGCACAAGTCTGATTGCGGGGGTGGTAAACCGAATCATCCCCTATTCGTTGCACAGGAACGAAAGCCTTCTGTACGTGCTGTTGCTGGTCGGCATCGTGGCGATGATGGTAAGTCATTCATTTTGAGAGCTGGACAATGAAAAGAGCAGCAAGTGCGTTGACGACCTTGATATTGATCGCCGCTATCGGCGCTGGAATCAGCTTCATCTGGAATCGGTACATGTACACGCCGTGGACCCGCGATGGCAGGGTTCGTGCGACGGTCATTTCCATCGCACCGGATGTCTCGGGCTGGATCGACCAGCTGAATGCCGAGAACTCTCAATCGGTCAAGGAAGGCGATGTGCTGTTCACCGTCGACAACGCACGTTACAAGGTCGCACTCGAACAGGCTCAGGCACAGGCCGACAGTGCGAAGGTGGATTGGCAGCGAGCGGCGAGCGTCTATCAACGTCGCGGCAGCCTGACCGACGGCGGCGTGAGCAGCGAAGAAATCGACCTCGCGCGCCTCGATATGCTGGCGAAGCTCGCGGTCTACAAGCAGGCGCAAGCGAAAGTAGATGCGATGCAACTCGATCTGTCCCGAACGATATACAAGGCCCCGGCCGACGGGAAAATCATCAATCTGGCGCTAGAAAAAGGGGACTACGTCACGCGTGGCGTCGACCGTCTGGCGCTCGTTAAAAGCAATAGCTACTACGTCACGGGCTATTTCGAAGAGACCAAGATACCCGCCATCAGGCTTGGCGACAAAGTGGAAATATGGTTGATGGCTGGCAGTATCAGACTCGACGGCCACGTTGAGGCTATCGACAGCGGCATCTCCAACGAGAATACGACACCGGGAAACGAAATGTTGCCGTCCGTTTCCGCGACCTTCTCCTGGATTCGTCTCGCCCAGCGCATTCCTGTCGACATCAGGATCGATAGCGTCCCGGCCGGGGTGGATTTGAGTTCGGGAATGTCGGCAACCCTCAAAGTCGTGGTTCCGCCAAACGAGCAACGCAACCGTCGATCGGTTCTGCATGCTTTGAGCACCGACGTCAGCGCCGTTCTCCATTAATGGCGAAATTGGCCGCTATGAACGCCTTGGTAATTTTTCAGGTTGAAAAGCAATGACAGGCTCAGTGCTAAGCGCCTATCTGCTCACGAACAAGGTCGCCGTCAGAACAGCGATCAAAGTCAGCATTTCCGTATGGGGCGCGCTCGTGATTGCGCTTCTGATGAATTTCGAACATCCGGTGTGGGCAATGATCACCGGAATGATTTCTTTCTTCGCACCGGACCACGCACAGGTCGTCAAAAAATGTCTGTTTCAGTGCATCAGCACTATTCTCGGTGGATTGCTGGGACTACTCTTGATGGCGTTCACGGCACAAAGTCCTTTCATGTTGGCACTGCTTGTAGCGGCGGTTATTTTCGTCTCCGCGAGCCTGTCCTATCACACACGCGACGGCAACTTCACGTTCTGTTGTGCAATCTTCTCAGTGACCGTGGTCATCATGGTGATGATCCCCGGATTTATCGGTCCGACGAGCGAAGAGTTCATCGTCATCTTCATCGATCGTATTGGGGCGATCATCGCAGGGATCGCCTGGGCTGCGCTCGTCAGTGCCGCACTGTGGCCGGTGTACAGCACCGATATGCTGTACGGTACGAGCCGCAAGCTTGTCGATGCGTTGTTTCACCTGAATAGCGACTTCGCACTCGACGACGACGCACTGCGGTCGAAGCAGGCGGCTATTTATTCGACGCTTGTCGAGTGCGAGGACGCGGCGAACCACTGCAGTCTCGAAGGTCATTGGGGACAGCGGGCGGCAAAAATTGCGCGAGAAATGAACCGTGTGTCGGTCGAAATAGTCTCGGAATCGTACGCTTTGCACCAGCTTCAGCCGGACGAACAACACGCCGTCGCGGCGGAACTCCAGCGCCTGACCGAGGCTGCGGCATCGATGCCGCTCGATCGGGTGCGCCGGATGCCGCACGAGATGGATTCGCTCACGGAGTTTATCTGGGAGTTGAATGGCTCGATCGCAAAGGACCGGGAGATCGTCGAGTTCACCGGGCGGTCCTTGCTGCTCACGAAGTTGCACAACCTCGCGCTGCAGCTAAAGTCGCTCGCCGACCTGTATGGTAGCCTGCTTCGAGCAGAAAAAATCGACGTCGAGGGCACGAGGATCAAGCGGCACTTCCAGTTCCGTAACAGCGTTACGACCGGATTACGATCGTCCTTGCTGTTCGTGATTGTCTTTGGCCTGTGGTACGCGACCGGATGGGGTCAGGGATTTCTAATCGCGGTCGTGCCCGTCGTCTTCAGCATCATGCTCGGTAAGTTGCCTCACCCCGAAATCATTCTGAAGAAGATCGTCATTGGGACGGCCATAGGCATTCCTGTAGGTCTGGCAGTGTTCATTTTGCTGGCTCAGGCGCCGAGCGCGATTGAGCTGTTGATCCTGACGGCAGGCAGTGTGTTGTTCTTCGGATTGATGGGTCTGTCCAGTCTCATGTCGTTCCCCTATAGTCTCGGCTTCTGCCTGTCGTACATGATTCTCGTGCTTCCTTTGAACACGCCTGCGTTGGCCTTGAATGTGCCATTCGCTATCGAACGCTCGTTGTCGGTCGGCATCGGTTCCGCGATTCTGGCGCTCCTTTACGTCTTGCTGCCACGGCGGCCGTTGTTTAAAGAGGGGGCATCCGCCGCTTCGCTATTTGAAGCGGATCTACGCAATGTCATCCTGACGAATCGCCACGGCAACGGCGCTGCAAATGCGCTGAAGCACCGTGTCGGACTGGTCATCGACAAGCTGGTCGCCGCCAGCCATGAAGTGGAGCCCGACACCAGGGCGGCATTGGTGGATAAAGCTGGGCAATGCATTTTCTTGATGACGCAGGTCAGCAAAGTTGATGCCTACCTGGAAGGCATCGGGATGCCTGCCCGATCGGACGCACTGAGGCCGTGGAAGACCGAGCTTTATCGGAACTACCTTTTTGACGGCTGGCAAAACAAGCACCGACTTGTAGATGGCGTCGCTCCGATTCCTCTGCCGAACCGCGTTTCCACAAGCGACACAAAAATATCGCGTGATCACTACCTGCGCGAATGCGATTACTTGATCCGACGCGTATTCAAGTCGCTTCCGCTTCAGGAAACAATGCAATGAAACCTCGCCATATCGCTTCAATTCTGGCATGCAGCATGGTGTTATCTGGTTGCAGCCTGATACCCGAGTATCACCGTCCTACTGCGCCAGTTAGGCCGACATGGCCCACAGGTCCCGCGTATGCATCCGCGTCTGCGAACAGCGGAAAGATGGCGCCCGACATCGGCTGGAAAGAATTTTTCAAAGACCCGGGTCTGCGCAGCGTGATCGGAGTTGCACTCGAAAACAATCGCGATCTTCGCAAGGCCGCGTTAAACGTCGACGCGTACCGCGCGCTGCACCGTATCCAGAACGCGAAATTGCTGCCGAATGTCGGCGCGGGCGCATCGGCGAACATACAAAGACTGCCATCTGACGTATCGGCTTCGGGACTGCCAGGCATGGAGAACCAGTACGAAGTCGCGTTGGGAATGAGCTCCTATGAGGTCGACTTCTTCGGCAAGGTACGAAGCCTCTCGAAGCAGGCGCTGGAAACCTATCTCGCCAGCGACGAGGCGCAACGCAGCGAACGAATCGCCCTGGTGAGCGAGGTTGCGGATGCCTATTTAACCTGGCGGACAGATCAGAACCTCGCGAAGTTGACGGATGCAACCCTGGCGAGCAATCAAAAAAGTCTGGACCTGGTCGAACGCAATGAGCGAAAAGGTATTGCATCAGCGTTGGCGGTGCGGCAGGCTCGTGTGGCGGTTGACCGTGCGCGCACCCAGCAGGCTGCTGATATGCGTCAGGTCGCGCAGGATATCAATGCCCTTGAGTTGCTAGTCGGCGCGCCTTTACCGAACGATTTGCCTAAGGAAGATCCGCTCGACAATACGGTGATCTACAACCTTCCCGTGGGACTGTCTTCGGACGTTCTGTTGCGTCGCCCGGACATCCAGGCTGCTGAACATCAGCTTCTCTCGGCCAACGCGAATATCGGTGCCGCGCGTGCGGCATTCTTTCCAAGCATCACGTTGACAGCCTCGGCCGGCACAACGAGCGCCGGGCTCAAGGATCTGTTCACGCCGGGCCAGGGTATCTGGACATTCGCACCTCAGATCAACGTGCCGATTTTCAACGGCGGCAGCCTCAAGGCCAGTCTTGATTACTCGAAGATCCAGAAAGATATTGCGATTGTGCAATACGAGAAAAGCATTCAGGTCGCCTTCCGGGAAGTCGCGGATGGACTCGCCGCACGCTCTACCTATGTCGACCAGCTTCAGGCGCAGCGCGATCTGGTGCAAAACAACAAGGAGTACTTCGCCCTTGCGAACGAACGTTTTCGCCAGGGCATTTCCACCTATCTCACAGTACTCGATGCTCAGCGTGAGTTGCTGTCCTCACAGCAGCAACTTCTGAGCGATCACATGCTGCAATTAACTACAGAGATCAGTCTGTATAAGGCGCTCGGAGGCGGATTGTCGGAATGATATCTTTTCTTCTGAACAGGCTCCGCGGGTGAATCGGGTGGCGCCATTCGATGGATTAAAAGAAATATGGATATGCTTCAAGGTATGCGTGCATTTGTGCATGTTGCAGAAAATGAGAGCTTTACCGATGCGGCGCGCCGGATGCAGACTACAACCGCGCAGGTATCACGGGCCGTGACCGCGCTCGAGGATCACTTGTGCACCCGCCTTATAAATCGCACGACACGGCGTATGGCGCTGACGGCGGCAGGAGAGCGCTACCTGCGACGCTGTCAGCAAATACTGATGGAAATCGATCACGCAGAGGCGGAGGCGCGCAAGGCTCACACACACCCTTCGGGCGTGCTGCGGCTTCACGCGATGTCCAGTTTCGGACAGCATCACGTTGTACCGGCGATTGCGCGCTACTCGAAGTTGCATCCGGCTGTTTCCATCGATCTCACCTTTTCCCAAAGCGTTCCAGATCTTGTCGCCGAAGGCTTTGACGTTTCGCTGGTGCTCGCGCCGCAGATGCCGGATTCAGATCTTGTCGCGCGCCATCTGGGTAGCGTCTTTAGCGTCGCCTGCGCATCGCCGGACTACATTAGCGAATCCGGCGTGCCGCAGACACCGGCCGACCTCGGGACGCATACGTGCATTCAGCTACGCACCCCGGTGTTCCCCGCAGATCGATGGAAGTTTGAAGGTGCTGACGGCATCGAAGAGGTCCTTTTGGACCCATCAACACTCCGAGTCAATACAGCAGAAGCGCTTGATGTCGCTATCCAGTCTGGACTCGGTATCGGACTGCTGCCTTGCGCCACGGCTCTCGCAGGACTTCGCGCCGGAACCTTGGTGCGGATTCTGCCGACTTACACGCTACAGGAACTGAATCTCTACCTCCTTTATTCGTCCAGAAAGCATCTGGACGCAAAAATCCGAACATGGGTCGAGTTCCTTCTCGCGGAGATGCCCGGCGTGCTTGCAGCCGACGCGGAACTCATCGGGACTTCTCCTGCCCATATGCGGGACAATGCAGGTTGGGACGTGGTTTCGTCGGCATCAAGACTGTCCGTTCCGAAGGTGGCTGAAGTTTGGATCAACAGATGACATGAGGAGCGCGAATCGCACTCGTCACGTAGCCCTACGTCCGGATCACGCGTAGCTAGAACCGGATCGGAAATATTTGCATTCCCTGGCGCATGGCGGACAGCCGTCGGGTCGGCCTGTACGTTGTTGTGGGAAGGACACACAGAGTCCGTAATGGGAAAAAGTTCGAAAGAGGGCTCGCTGATAACCCGTGCTCGACTGCTGGATTCAGCAGAGATGCTCTTCGCGACAGAGGGCGTCGAGCATGTATCGTTATTGCGGATCGCCTGCCACGCGGGTTTGACGAGAGGTGCGCTTTACTGGCACTTTGACAATAAGAACGCACTGCTGGCAGCGATGTTTGAGAGGGGGTATGCGAGGATTGCTACCCGCATCGAGGCGTTTAGCGAGCGCATCAGTACGGGCGTTTTGCTTGAAGACGTCCAGGGATTCTGCCTGCAACTTGTCGAAGAGCCATTCGTCGATACACAGACCATGCGCTTTTTCGTGATTTTGCTCGCGCGCACCGAGATGACCGAGCAGAATGCCCTTGCGATCGGTTTTAGGCACGCCGTAGACTCCTTGATTTCGGTACTGAGAACAGCGCTAGATCGCGCGATCGGACATGGTGTATTGCCATCTACTCTCGACAGCCGGTGCTGTGCTCACTACATCCATGGTCAGATCGTTGGGGCGCTTATCCTGACGCTCGACACAGCACCCCGGACCTCGGCGCGCGCTGTTGCTCGCGCTACCGTGTCGGCCGCGTTGACGGCACTTACCTGTCCATCGGTCCTAGACGCCCTGAGTACCACGCGGAGCACTATTCGGTGAGCGTAATATATCAGAGGGCGTCATTCCATAGCGTGCGACGATCGTCCGGCAAAAATGTGCCTGACTCGAAAAGCCCCAACGGAACGCGATCTCTCCGATAGTTACTTTCCGTCCCGCATGAGTGACCAGGTCGCGGTATGCTCGCGCGGCTCGCTGCGCCCAGATATAGTCGGAAAGCGAAGTTCGCTCCGCAGCGAATAGACGATTGAGATGTCGCACTGAAACACCGACTTTGACCGCAACGTTCGTAGGCGTCAGTTGTGTGTCACTCAAATTCTGGGCGATATAGCCCTTCGCCTGCAGAACATAAAACACGGATGGCTCGAGTGCAGATGCTCCGTTCCTGCTCGATTTCACCATCGAGCGCAGCAGCATATGGGTGCGTGCCGGCAACGACTCCGCACTTTCGGCTGCCGGGTCCCGCAGATAGCTGGTCAGGACCCGCCGAAACTCGGCTCCCACAGCGATACCGACACCGGGCGTCGGCGCAATTTTGAGCGGTAACTCGTCAGCCCGGATGTCCCACTGTTCGGCCAGTTCGGTCACGGGAATATCCACGAGTAGCTCACGCATATCCGAGAGAAAGCCAAACGTAAAGGGACGACGTGTGTCGTAGATTATTGTGTCGCAGACGGTCAGAGACTGACTTTGGCCGCCCTGAATGAAGTATGCGTTTCCTTTAACCAGGTGACACGCAAAGATCGATTCCTTGGGAAACTCCTTCACGAGTCGCGGGTTCCGTTCGATCACATGATCGTTTCCTTCGATCTCGGCAACGCGCATGGTGTCCAGAGTACCGTTCGCCTGCCGCGCAGTCAGCCCTGACTCCGATAGCGAAGACGTGCGCAATCCGATCAGCGCCGCGGCGTTGTATTTATCCCAATATGCGAGCCTTTCTTCGATCGCCACGGGATCCGTCGATGCGTACGTGAGTAAAGGGGGATAAGTATTCACCGGTTTTGTCTCCAATTTTGCGGTCGCTTCTGCGGCGACCGTCGTCTGATTTCGGCTTTCTAGAAAGCTACCACTTATAGGGACGCCTGTCAGGCGTCGTCGAAATTGAGGTGATCTGGTGTCCCGCTCAGTCAAATCCCACGTCCTCAGGAATCAAACCGACCTCCGCCATTGACGATAAATTGTCTTCACGATTTCAAGGAGACGATGATGGTAGATAGAGCAAAGAATGAATTCTGGCGCGACCTCAGCCCGATCGCCAACCCGTTCAAACCGCACGCGTTGCCGGAGGCGTACATCGCCGGCGCGGCGTCGGAAGATGACCGGCTTTACGTGCCGTTCACCGAAACCGTGTCATCCCGTCCGTTGTGGATCTCGCCGAGCGAAAACAGGTGGTGCGACATCCTGATGGCGAAAGAAGCGGGCCTCGTCAATCGGCACTACCACCCGCATGAAGTTTTTGCATACACCATCTCCGGCAAATGGGGATACCTCGAACATGACTGGACCGCCACAAAAGGCGACTTCGTTTACGAGACGCCAGGCGAAGGCCACACACTCGTTGCCTTCGAACATGAGGAACCGATGCGGGTTTTCTTTATCGTGCACGGACCGCTGATCTGGTTAGACAAGGATGGCAAGTCCGACGGCTATTTCGATGTTCACGACTACATCGAGATGTGCGAGAAGCACTACGATGCGATGGGCTTCGGTGCTGACACGATCAAGGGCTTGTTACGCTAAAGGCGTCTGCAGAAGCCAGAGAATGCCCCTGCATAGGAGACAACAGCATGACATTCCTCAAAAACACCTGGTATGTCGCGGCGCTCGCCAGCGAAATCACCACCGCACCGATGGCTCGCACAATCTGCGGCGAATCGATCCTGATGCTTCGCAAGGAAGACGGCACTTGCGTCGCGGCGGGCAACCGGTGCCCGCATCGATTTGCGCCGCTGCATACAGGAACTGTCGTAGGCGACGGCATCATCCAATGTCCGTATCACGGCCTGCAGTTCGATGGCACATCGGGTCAGTGCGTCCACAATCCGCACGGCGACGGCAAAATTCCCCATGCCGCGCGAATCCCGACTTATTCCGCCGTTGAGCGCCACGGGTTGCTCTGGTTGTGGCTGGGCGATCCAGGCAGGGCTGACCCATCCGCCATTCCAGATTTTGGTTTCATGACGTCACCCTCGTTTCGCACTTTGTCCGGCTCCATTTATGTGCGCTCGCACTACGAGTTGATTGCTGACAATCTGATGGACCTCTCTCATGTCGAATATCTGCACGCAGGTGGCCTCGGCAGCGAAGCGATCAAGAAGGGGAAAACCGAAGTTACTCAGGACGGGGCTACAGTGCATTCGAACCGTTGGTGTCCGGACGGTATGGCGCCGCCCGTGTGGGACGCCATATTCGACAACTACGGAAAGCCCGTCGATCATTGGCTGAATATGCGCTGGGATGCGCCCGGGGTTCTGCGGCTCGATGTGGGCGTTGCGCCAGTCGGCGAGTCTCGTGAAAAAGGGGTGTGGGCGTATTTCAACCATTTTCTGACGCCTGAAACGCAGACGTCAACGCACTACTTCTGGTCGGTAAGCCGGCCGTTCAAGCTGGACGACGAGTCTGTCGACAGGAACATTGAGGAAGCCGTACACGTTGCATTCGTCGGAGAAGATGTACCGATCATCGAGCGAGTCGAGCTGATGATGGGCGGCAAGACTTTCGACCAGATGCGGCCTGTTTTATTGACCGCAGACGCCGGTGCTTTGCGGGCGAGGCGCGTGCTCAAGCAATTGATCAGTGACGAGCAGGAACCTCAGCCAGTCGTGGAGGCAGCAGCGGCATCATGACTACCGACAAGCTGCTCAACCTCATGGTTGCAAAACGCACGGATGAAACTGGGGACATTCTGTCCGTCGAGTTAGCCGATCCCGATGGCAACTGCCTCCCGCCTTTCGAGGCGGGCGCCCATATCGACATACATGTCGCTGAGGGCCTGGTTCGCCAGTACTCCATTTGCAACTCGCCATCAGACCGCTATCGATATCGCCTGGGGATTCTGCGTGCATCACAATCTCGCGGTGGGTCCTCCTCGCTACACGCAGCATTGAAGCCTGGCACACGGTTGGCCGTCGGCGCACCGCGCAGCGCCTTCCGGCTACGCGAAGGGTCAACATTCGGTGTGCTGGTCGGTGGCGGGATAGGCATCACGCCGTTGATGTCGATGGCCCATCGGCTGCACGAGCTTGGCACGCCTTTCGAGTTGCACTACTGCGTCAGATCGCAGGCGCAGGCCGCCTTTATCAGCGAGCTTGCTTCCTGCAAGTTCAAGTCGGCCGTGCAGTTCCACTTCGATGATGGTGACCCCAAGCAACGCTTCTCCCCAGCGGTTTTTGCGCAGCGAACGGCGGCGGATCTCTACCTCTGCGGGCCGGCCGGCTTTATGGAGTGGGTCACATCGTCGGCTGTTGCCGCGGGTCTGGCAACAGGACGAATCCACTCAGAGCGATTCTCGGCGGCACCGCTTGCGGGCGGATGCACCTTCACGGTCAAGGCGGCGCGAAGTGGCGTCACTGTGGACGTAACCGACAAGCAGACTATCGCCGACGCGCTGCACACGGTGGGCGTATCGGTCCAAATGTCTTGCGAACAAGGCGTTTGCGGGACCTGTCTGACCCGTGTTGTCGAAGGTGTCCCTGACCACCGCGATCTTTTTCAAAGCGAGGCTGAAAAGGCCGCTAACACTCATATCGCGCCGTGCTGTTCGCGCTCGCTATCTGGTGTGATCACACTCGATATCTGACGGATTCGCAATGGAGGTTGCGCGGCATCAGACAAAGCCTACCGCGCAGCACCCGCTCTTCGCGTGGTGACATCGGGTTGACCATGATTCAACGGGTTACGCCAGTTCGAACGGTCCGACTTGCCACGCAATCGGGTTTGACCGCAAGGACGACAAAAGAAGGCTCAGTGCGTCGCGGAATTCGGACGGGCGAAAACAGGTGTGCAGCAGATCCAAGTCTGTTTCTTTCGTTTCAACGTTCTCGTCCCCGCTCATGGGGATCATGCGTGTACCCAAAAGCCGCTCTGCCAGCCGGCCCAGCTGTGCATGTCGATCAGGGGAAACGGTCTCGTTAAGTACGCCTGCCAGCCTGCAGCATGACGCGTAGGCTTCCATGCGAAACGAAGCGGTTCCGCGCTGAGTTGGCGTGCTTTCGTTAGGTACGACCCGGTCGTTTGCGGCCGCCGCCACCATGCGCTCGGTTGCGCGGGCAATTTCTGCCAGCCCCCCCGCATGTCCGGTCTTGACCACGATCTGAAAGGCCCGTGTATAAAGGACATCGCCGAGCAGGACGCCCGCGGCCGTTCCGAGCGTCAACAATGGATTTGCTGGTGTACCGGCCGTTGCGTCGGATAGCTGCGCATGTGCCCCGAGCGACAACACCATCAACTCCATCGCTGCGGCAAACGCATAAAGGCACCCCTCCCTACCGTCCTGGACGCCGATCGCACGTGCGCAAAGCATCAGCACGCTGCTCGCGAGCAACCTTTCGTTTGCGATTGCACCGTCGATGAACGGGCGTGCAAAGGCAAGGTGACTGCTTTGTTTGTCGCCGACTTGGTTGAGAATGGCGGTGAGATCGGTGGAAATTGGGGCTTGGAAGTCGTACAAAACATCGTGTCTCATCGTGTGACTAATGGCGGTGCGATCTGTTGTCCAGCGTTGACCAGTATTTTGCCAAGCATCCCTTTGAACAGATCGATCTCTTCAACCGTGAAGCTTAGCAGGAGACCCTTCAGCGTCTCCGTAAATATGGCGGGAATCTGCGCAGCGGCGCGCTCGCCTTCCGCACTCGGCCAAAGGAGAAGTACGCGCCGGTCCGTTGGAATACGGCGGCGCACAACGAGTCCTACCTTTCCTAACCGGTCAACCAGCCGCGTTACTGCACTGGCGTCTATGCCGAGCTCGCGTGCAAGTTCTGCCGCAGAGCATTCACGAGCAATAGCAATGGCTAGCAAGATGGCGGCTTGCGATGTTGTCAGACCAAGCGTGGAAAGCGTGCGTTGCGTGGCGGCATCCCACAACACAGCACGCGCACGGCAAATTAAATTGCACAAATGTATCTTTTCGTCGGCGACGAGAGAAGGATAGGCGCTCATCGCGTCTGCTGAACATTGACCGTTAAACACTGGGGAAGAATCGCAAAGGTAACTTGCCGCACAGCGCGGAACAGTGTGCCGTGCGTTGAGGCATATTTTCTATCGGCACCAAATGGTAGGTGCAGCGCAAGTGCAACAGCTAAAGGCTGTTGTGACGCAGTCATTGGAAGGGAAACGAGCGCATTAGATTCGCTTTGCTCCTGGAAGCAATGTTACGCCACTCCTTGCGTCGGAACTGTTGCAAATCCAGCAAATTATCTTTCAAGAATCGCTGATCTCCTGCTCGGAGTCTTGTGGTTGGCCTGCCGGAAGAACGCTTTGAATCGACCCAGCAAAAATATTTCTATAGTTCTGGCAAAGGTGCATTGAAAGAAATGCGATTTCATCTGAGCACCAACAATCCTAAACTCGCTACGGCCCAACACAATGCGTTGGCAATCCAACCAGGAAGGGAAGTGCTTCGTATGAAATTGCCCGTCATATCCATCGCTATTGCAGTCATTCTGGTTGCGCCAACGACCTCCTTCGCGCAGTCCGCCGAACCAGACATGCTCACAAATTTTGAAAGCGAATCCGTCGACTCCCTAACGGTACGTCAGGGCCAACTGGAACAAACTTCCTACCCAGACAGATCAAAGGCAACCGATAGGTCCATAGCGCGGAGCGGCGCAAGCGAGCAAAGCGCGTCACCCTCGGACCTGCGAGTCAGCTCGTACTCGCCGCCTGTCCACATTGCAAGATGATATGGCGTGTCAACTTGCGGGACGGCAGACGAAACAGAGGCATATCCGGATGCAAAGGTCGCGGCGATGAATGCCAGCCTTCCTTGGCGATAGTTTGGGAGTTCAGTTTGCTGCTCGAGATGCACGGGATCTCATTCTGCGACTACTCGCTTGATCCGCATGCCGCACGCGCTTCTGTCCTCGTCAGTCAACTGCACGGCAGCATTTCGAATGACGGATTGTCGGTTCGTAGGTCAACTGGTGTGCACGAAAAATCACCTGGCGCGGCGCGCGTCGCAGAGCGACTGCTTATCACGGTCCATAACATATAGGCACAGTTCCATAGCGATACACGATTTATGTAATGTTGAGTACCGTCCAGCTTTTTTTTGCGAATTCAGTCGGTTTTCGCCAGCACACTTTCGTGTGCCGAATAGGTCGCCATTAACCAGGAAGATGGACGGCTCAAAATGTCGCGTTGACGAAAGAGGAAAGTCGTGCCTTGACGCGCAAAAAGCTGTTGGCAGCTGCGGCCGAGGTCTTCGCCCGAGAAGGATTCGGCGGTACGTCAATCGACCGCATCGTTGATGACGCCGGTTTCACTAAGGGTGCGTTCTCTTCTAATTTGTCATCGAAGGAAGACATTTTCCTTCAGCTGGTCGAGGGTCCTGCGCTCCATGCCCAGCACGATCCTGAAGAAAAGCCGATGAATTTCGATGAACCCGAGGCAATTGTCGAGGCCATCTGCGAATGGGCGACGCTTAATTCGCGCGAAGTTGACCGGCGATCGTTGATCCTGGACCTTTGTACGGCATGCTCAACGAGACGCGGTTCTCACGAAGCGACACACTGAGCTGTCCACTGCGAACTCGATAGAAGTAGGGTCGCTCGTCACGAAAAATTTTCCGGACGACAAAGCGCCGGCAACGCCACTAGAAATGGGCGCGATGGTTAGGGCGCTGACGTCTGGAGCCGCCACGCATTTCCACGGCGGACCTACGACTGGCGACTTAATACGCCTCGCCTTGCGTGGTCCGATGGCATCAGCGCGAGAAAGCGAGAAAATGCAGACTGACTCTTCAAAGCATCCAGGGCGTGCATCGCAGCGAAACCGGTGACGCCGGGCACCCAGTGTTGTTAGTTCTGAGGGCCTTGCCGGGAAGCCGCGGGCGACATCTTCCGGGCAATGTTTGAAAACCAGGACGTGGATACATTGCAATTAGACGCGCACGTCGTTGAGAGCAGAAGCTTCACCGGGACCGCGTGCATGATCCTGCACGCAGCTAGGATGACGCTCTCGTCGAGGTCGCTGCCTCTTGCGAATGCGCTAGTACGCCCGCTGAATGCCGCCGTCGTCGGCTTTACGCGATATTGCAGGCTCAGGAACGAGTATCTTCAAACGTCCGCAAAGGCCGATGACGAAGCATTCATCTTCGACAATCGGATGGCTGGTTGCGAGGCGAAGCCGACGCCTGAACGTCTGATCGACGACGCATGTGAACGGCGGGTTGTGGCCGAACCGGGTCCGATGCGAACCGAGATCGATCACCGATCGCAACGGGGGATGCGAAAGGCGGAGACCGACCCATGTGCTCGACACTGTGGGCGAGGCACCTAACACTGCCTGGCTGCGGTATCATCGCGACCCATGCTCAAGGGCTCCTGGATGCAGCCACCAATGTCCTACCAGAACTATCAAGCGATCCTCGAACAGATCCATCGCGACATCGAGCCGTGGCGCACCGCGGGCCGCGCCGCAGACTACATTCCCGAACTCGCGAATGTGCCCGCCAACAGCTTCGGCATGGCCGTTGTCACGACCTCGGGGGACGTGTATCGCGTGGGACAAGCCGATACGCGCTTTTCAATTCAGAGCATCTCCAAGCTGTTCGCGTGCACGATGGCATTCAGGCTGCTGGGCGATGCGTTGTGGCAGCGCGTGGGCCGTGAGCCGTCGGGTACGGCCTTCAATTCGCTCGTGCAACTCGAGGCCGAGAAGGGCAAGCCGCGCAACCCGTTCATCAACGCAGGCGCGCTGGTCGTCACCGATGTGCTGTGCCGCCGCTTCGTCAACGCGGAGACAGCGCTCGTCGAATTCATGCGGCGGTTGACGGGTGAATCGACCATCGACTATGACATGCGCGTGGCTCAGTCCGAATTGCAGCACGCACACCGCAATCGCGCGATGGCCCATTTCATGGCGAGCTTCGGCAACCTGGAGATGCCGCCCGAGGCTGTCGTCGATGCGTATTGCCGTCAATGCGCGATATCGATGAACTGCGTCGAACTGGCGAAGGCCGCGCTCTTTCTCGCCAACGGCGGCGTCGCGCCGATCTCTGGCGAACGTATCCTCGACGCGAGTTCGGCCAAACGCCTGTCCGCTCTTATGCTGACATGCGGCACGTACGACGCGGCCGGTGACTTCGTGTATCGCGTCGGCTTGCCAGCGAAAAGCGGCGTGGGCGGCGGCATCGTCGCGGTGCTGCCGGGGGAAATGGCCGTCTGCGTCTGGTCGCCCGGACTCGACGCGAACGGCAACTCACTTGCGGGCGTTCAGGCGCTTGAACGGTTGACCACGCTTACCGGGCGGTCGATTTTTTGAAAACACCGGAGTCCAGGTCATTCGGCAAGCGTCGACTCACACTGAGCGAGCGCCAAGTGAAAGGCTGGGACCGACCCGTTTCCGTCAGTCAGGTCATTGCATTAGTTGTGGCCGTTCTCGAATTACCAACGGTCACTTGCCCGTCGTGCGCACTGCGCATCGGCAGGCGCCGCAAACAGCGTCCCGACTGTCGGAGGAAAGCCTCTGCAAACGAGCGGGCCGGCTGCAGCCGGCCCAAGGCGGTGGTGCTATCGGCTTGCAACGGCCTGAGGATCGGCGGGTTGCCACCCTCCGCCGAGTGCCTTGAATGCAGCGACCGCTGCGCGGGCGGATTCCGTTTGCGCCTGCACCCGCTCGTCGGATGCGCGCAGCAAGTTTTGATCGGCCTGCAGGACTTCGATCAGGCTGACGACACCTTTCTGGTAGGCCGCAAACGAGGCGGCTCGCGCCCGGCCTAGCGAATTCACACCCTGCGCGAGAACGGCAGCCTGCTCCTCGCGCTTCACGAGCGTAGAGAAAGAATTCTCGACGTCCTCCGTTGCGTGCAGTGCGGCAAGCCGGTACGCGGCGAGCATCTCGGCATCCTGGCTTTTGGCCTCATTGATCTGCGCATTGATGCGGCCGAAATCGAACAGACGCCAGCGCAACCCCAGCACGCCAGCGCCCTGACTGGCACCGCTGCTGAACAGGTTGCCGCTGGCCACTGAGGTGGCGCTCCCAATCAGTCCACTGAGTGACAGCTTGGGGTAATACTCAGCGACTGCCACGCCAATACGCGCGTTGGATGCAGCAAGGCGACGCTCAGCCACGATCAGATCGGGCCGACGCCTGAGCAACTCGCGAGGCGAGCCGGCGCCCGCAATTCGCGGGGCGGCTGGGATACCAGCACCCTCGAACAGTTCCGCCCGATGTGTGCCGGGCTGTGCGCCCAGCATCACGTCCAGCGCGTTCATCGCCGCATCCAGGCCGGCCTCCAGGACCGGGATGGATGCCTGCACCTGCGCCAGCGCGCCTTCAGCCTGGCTCACCTGAAGATCGGCCGCCAGGCCTTTCCCATACAAAAGCTTGATGGTCGAGAGCAGATCCTGCTGCGTCTGAAACTGCTTGCGGGCCACCTGCAAACGAGCCTGCAATCCACGAATGGTGATGTAGATGTCGGCCGTCTGTGCTGCCACAGCCAGGCGCGTGGCCACCTCGCCGGCCTCTGAAGCCTGATAATCGGCGACTGCCGCTTCCCGCTCGCGACGCAGGCCACCAAACACATCCAGTTCCCAGCTCGCGTTGAAATTGGCCTCGTAGTCGTTGCCGTAGCGATCGAAACCAGGCGTTGAGTTCAGGACGCGTCCCAGCGGAGTTTCAACCGACTGGTAGACCCGGGCCATCTGGCCACTGACATTGCCAGAAGGAAGCAGCGCGGCGTTCGCCGCGCCGAGTCCCGCACGCGCCTGCACGACGCGAGCGGACGCCTGCGCGAGGTCGAGGTTCTGATCAAGCGCAAGCGCGATGAATCGCGTCAGTTGCGGATCGCCGAAACCCGTCCACCACGTGACCAGGTCTGCGCTCGCCGCCGCCTCCCGGTGATCTACCGCGGCCTGGCCATGGAAATGGTCCGGCATTGCCACGTCGGGCCGGACGTAATCGGGGCCCACAGCGCAGGCTCCAGAGAGGCTGGCGACAATGACCGCAACAAGGAGGTGTTTGGGTAGCATGAGCGTCTTCACAAGGTTCCTGATGTGACCATAATACCAAATGGTCACTGGTTGTCCATTCCTGTATGCTATGGCCATGAAAAACACCACCACTCCCTCCGTCCCCGTGCGCGGCCCGGTTGACCACGAGGTGCGGGACCAGATCGTTGCCGCCGCCACGGAGCACTTCAGCCGGTATGGCTACGAGAAAACGACGGTCTCCGACCTTGCCAAGGCGATCGGGTTTTCCAAGGCCTACATCTACAAATTCTTCGAATCCAAGCAGGCCATTGGCGAAATGATCTGCGTCAATTGCCTGCGGGAAATCGAAGGCGAGGTCCGGACAGCCGTCGCAGAGACCGATCTGCCGCCGGAGAAGCTGCGACGAATGTTCAAGGTCTTTACCGAAGCGAGCCTCAAGCTGTTCTTCCGGGACCGCAAGCTATACGACATTGCCGCATCAGCCGCCACGGAAAACTGGCAGGCGGTGCAAGCCTATGAAGCACGCGTGCAGAAGCTGCTCCAGGAAGTCCTGCAGGCGGGCAGGCAAAGCGGCGACTTCGAGCGCAAGACGCCGCTGGATGAAACTGCAATGGCGATCTACCTGGTGCTGCGCCCCTATCTCAATCCGCTACTCCTGCAATACAACCGCGACACCACCGACGTCGCACCTGCACAGCTATCCAGCCTGGTACTCCGAAGTCTGTCGCCCTGATGCGCCTCGCTAGTGACGCTTGACTGAAATAGTCACTAGAACCATAATGAAAGTCGTCATCACTTTATCGATGGGACTTTCATGTTCTCGCCACATCCGCACTCGCCTGTGCGCTAGCGCTTGCGCTAGCGGCCTGTGGCGAAAAAGCACCGCCCGATCCGCGCACCGAGGTCCCGCTGGTGCGCACGGCCATCGTTCACAGCGCCGTCCCCGCAGCCCGTTCGTTTACGGGGACTGTCGCGGCTCGCGTGCAGAGCGACCTGGGTTTTCGTGTTTCCGGCAAGGTGCTGGAACGGCTTGTGGATACCGGCCAAACCGTCAAACGCGGCCAGCTGCTGATGCGCCTCGATCCCATCGATCTCAAGCTTGCCGCGCAGGCCCGGCAGGAGGCGGTCACCGCCGCGCGGGCGCGGGCGCAGCAGACCGCGCAGGATGAGGAGCGCTATCGCGACCTGCGCGGCACGGGTGCGATCTCGGTTTCGGCCTACGACCAGGCCAAGGCGGCCGCCGATGCCGCCAGGGCGCAGCTCAGCGCGGCCCAGGCCGACGCCGACGTGGCGCGCAATGCGACGGACTACGCCAATCTGGCCGCGGACGGCGATGGCGTCGTGATGGAAACGCTGGCCGAACCGGGCCAGGTTGTCAGCGCCGGACAGCCCGTAGTGCGCCTGGCCCATGCCGGGCGCCGCGAGGCCGTGATCCAGCTACCGGAAACTCTGCGCCCCGCCATCGGTTCGGTCGCCCATGCGACCCTGTTCGGCAACAGCGGCGTCAGCGTGCCGGCCACGCTACGCCAGCTCTCGGATACGGCGGATCCGCGTACCCGCACCTTCGAAGCTCGTTATGTGTTGCAGGACGCGCTGGCCGGCGCGCCGCTAGGTGCAACCATCACGATCGAGATACCGGACGCACGCGTGGCGCTCCAGGGCGGCATGCAGGTGCCGATTGGCGCCGTGCTCGACGCGGGCAAAGGGCCCGGCGTGTGGGTCGTCGACGGCAAGCCGACCAGGGTTGCATGGCAGCCGGTGACGGTTCTTCACCTGGACGACGGCAGCGCGCGCGTGTCCGGTACGTTGAAGCAAGGCGATCGCGTCATTGCGCTCGGTGCCCAGTTGCTGCACGAAGGCGAACAGGTCCGCGTGTCCGGCGAGGCCGTCGCAATGGCGAACGAAGGAGCACGTCCGTGAGCGAAGGCCGATTCAATCTGTCGGCGCTCGCGGTGCGTGAGCGCTCCATCACCTTGTTCCTGATCTGCCTGATCTCGCTGGCCGGGCTCCTGTCCTTCTTCAAGCTGGGGCGCGCCGAAGATCCAGCGTTCACAATCAAGGTGATGACCATCGTCACCGTATGGCCGGGGGCCACTGCGCAGGAAATGCACGATCAGGTCGCAGAGAAGATCGAAAAGCGCATGCAGGAGCTGCGCTGGTACGACCGGACCGAAACTTACACACGACCTGGCCTGGCCTTCACGACGCTAACATTGCTCGACAGCACACCACCGTCGGAAGTGCAGGAGCAGTTCTACCAGGCCCGGAAAAAAATCGGCGACGAAGCAGCCAACCTTCCGGCTGGCGTGATCGGGCCGATGGTCAATGACGAATATGCTGACGTCACGTTTGCGCTCTTCGCACTGAAAGCCCGGGGCGAACCGCAACGGCTGCTCGTGCGGGATGCCGAGACGCTGCGTCAACGGCTGCTGCATGTGCCGGGCGTGAAGAAGGTCAATATCATCGGCGAGCAGGCCGAGCGCATCTACGTCCAGTTCTCGCATGACCGGCTCGCAACGCTCGGTGTCAGCCCGCAGGACGTATTCGCCGCGCTCAATGGCCAAAACGCCCTGACGCCAGCCGGCTCCGTGGAGACCAAAGGTCCGGAGGTGTTCATTCGCCTGGACGGCGCCTTCGACAATCTGCAGAAGATCCGCGACACGCCAGTCGTCGTGCAAGGTCGCACGCTGAAACTGTCGGACATTGCCACCGTCGAGCGCGGTTATGAAGATCCGGCGACATTCATGATCCGCAACAACGGCGAGCCCGCGCTGCTGCTGGGCATCGTGATGCGCGACGGCTGGAACGGGCTCGATCTCGGCAACGCACTGGACAGCGAGGTCGGCACAATCAACGCCGGGCTGCCGCTCGGCATGAGCCTGACAAAGGTCACCGACCAGGCCGTCAACATTCATTCGGCGGTCGACGAGTTCATGCTCAAGTTTTTTGTCGCCCTGCTGGTGGTCATGTTCGTGAGCTTCGTGAGCATGGGCTGGCGCGCAGGCCTGGTGGTTGCCGCCGCTGTCCCGTTGACGCTGGCCATCGTATTCGTGGTGATGGCCGCGACAGGCAAGAACTTCGATCGCATCACGCTGGGATCCCTGATCCTTGCGCTGGGCCTGCTGGTGGACGACGCGATCATCGCCATTGAAATGATGGTGGTGAAAATGGAGGAAGGCTACAGCCGTGTGGCCGCCTCTGCCTATGCCTGGAGCCATACTGCCGCACCCATGCTCGCGGGCACGCTGGTGACGGCCGTGGGCTTCATGCCCAACGGCTTCGCGCGGTCCACCGCGGGCGAATACACCAGCAACATGTTCTGGATTGTCGGCATTGCACTGATCGCATCCTGGGTCGTTGCCGTGTTCTTCACGCCCTACCTCGGCGTGAAGATGCTGCCCGACTTCAAAAAGGTCGAAGGCGGGCATGAGGCGATCTATGACACGCCGCGCTACAACCGCTTCCGTCAGCTGCTCACGCGCGTGATCGTGCGCAAATGGCTGGTCGCCGGTTCGGTCGTTGGCCTCTTTGCCATCGCCATCCTCGGTATGGGCGTGGTCAAGAAGCAGTTCTTCCCGATCTCCGACCGTCCCGAAGTGCTGGTCGAAGTGCAGATGCCCTATGGCACATCGATTTCACAGACCAGCGCCGCCACGCAAAAGGTGGAGGCATGGTTGTCTGAACAGAAGGACGCCAGGATCGTCACCGCGTACGTCGGACAAGGTGCACCGCGCTTCTTCCTGGCGATGGGGCCGGAACTGCCCGATCCGTCGTTCGCGAAGATTGTGATCCGCACGGACAGTCAGGAGGAACGCGATGCATTGAAGGCGCGACTGCGGCGAGCTATCGCCGACGGTCTTGTGCCCGAAGCGCGCGTACGCGTCACGCAACTCGTGTTCGGGCCATACTCGCCATTCCCGGTCGCCTATCGCGTCACCGGTCCGGACCCGGACAAACTGCGTGGAATCGCGGCTCAAGTCCAGCAGGTGATGGAGGCCAGTCCGATGATGCGCACGGTCAACACCGACTGGGGCACGCGCTCGCCGACACTGCACTTCGCCTTGCAGCAGGATCGCTTGCAGGCGGTGGGACTGACGTCCAGCGCCGTCGCGCAACAGTTGCAGTTCCTGCTCACCGGCGTGCCTGTCACCGCCGTACGTGAAGATATCCGTACCGTGCAGGTGGTCGCGCGTTCGGCCGGCGATGTGCGTCTCGACCCTGCCCGGCTCGGCGACTTCACGCTAGCCGGCGCCAACGGGCAGCGCATTCCGCTGTCGCAGGTCGGCAAGGTCGACGTGCGACTGGAGGAGCCGATCATGCGCTGGCGCGACCGCGTGCCGACGATCACGGTACGCGGCGACATTGCCGACAACCTGCAGCCGCCAGATGTATCAACGGCAATCACCAGGCAGCTTCAGCCGATCATCGCGAAGCTGCCCAGTGGCTATCGCATCGAGCAGGCGGGCTCCATCGAGGAATCGGCCAAGGCGACGACCGCCATGTTGCCGCTGTTCCCGATCATGCTGGCGATCACGCTGGTCATCATCATTCTCCAGGTTCGGTCGATCTCCGCAATGGTGATGGTGTTCCTCACCAGCCCGCTTGGCCTGATCGGCGTGGTGCCGACGCTGATCCTGTTCAGGCAGCCGTTTGGCATCAATGCGCTGGTCGGCCTCATCGCGCTTTCGGGGATCCTGATGCGCAACACGCTGATCCTGATCGGGCAGATTCACCAGAACGAACAGGCCGGGCTGGATCCATTCGATGCAGTCGTCGAGGCCACTGTGCAACGGGCGCGCCCGGTGATCCTCACGGCTATGGCGGCGATCCTGGCCTTCATACCGCTGACGCATTCGGTGTTCTGGGGAACCCTCGCCTACACGCTGATCGGCGGTACATTGGCCGGAACAGTGCTGACTCTGGTGTTCCTGCCGGCCATGTATTCGATCTGGTTCAGGATCCGGCCCGGCAGCGCCGCGGGTTCACACAAGAGCCTGGGCCACCACTCATCGCATCCCGAACTCATGACGCAGGATGCGCTCGACGCGCGTTGAAACACGATCAATTCACCAAACGGAGCTGTTCATGTCGAATTCCACGGTCGTTATTGTGACCGGCGTGTCATCGGGTATCGGACGCGCCACCGCCGAGAAGTTCGCGAGGCGAGGTTGCCGCGTGTTTGGCACAGTGCGCGGCATCGCAAAAGCGGTGCCTATCTCCGGAGTCGGGCTCATCGAGATGGATGTTCGCGACGATGCTTCGGTCCAGGCTGGAATCCAGTCCGTCATCGAACGCACCGGGCGAATTGACGTACTTGTCAATAATGCGGGAGCGAGCCTGATGGGTGCCGTGGAGGAAACGTCGACTGCCGAGGCCTTGTCGCTGTTCGATACCAACGTCTTCAGCATTCTGCGCACGACGCAGGCAGTACTTCCCCATATGCGTGCACAACGCGGCGGAAGGATCGTCAATGTCAGTTCCGTGCTCGGGTTCCTGCCAGCCCCCTATATGGGACTCTATTCGGCGTCCAAGCATGCCGTTGAAGGGCTGACCGAGACCCTGGACCATGAGGTGCGCCAGTTCGGCATCCGGTTAACGCTGGTCGAACCATCCTTTACCAGGACCAATCTGGACATCAACGCCCCTCTGGCAAGCTCGAAAATCGCCGACTATGATCGCGAGCGTGCCCTTGCATCGAGCGCAGTCGTCAACAGTGTCAAAGGTGCCCCCGCGCCCGACGGCGTGGCGAAGACAATCGTTGAAGCGGCGCTCGGCGCCTGGCGTATGCGTCGCACACCGGCCGGCGAAGCTTCCCTGTTGCGCAAATTGCGGCGCTTCATGCCCTCCGGCCCGGTGGATGCAAGCTTGAGGAAAACATTCGGGCTCGCGTGAAGTCCTCTCTCCCGCCGCAACGTACATCACGTTCGCGGGCCCGCCCCGCGCCGACGGTGGTTAGTTTCAGGCGTCCATGGTCATGACAACTTCGGCGCCTTGCCACGACCCGTCTGCGGCAGCACGGAACTCTTTGCAACCCACTCCCCACGCATCCGGAACCGCAGATATGGAAAGTCAGAATCGCGAGTCGTCGATGCCCGCGATCGGAGAGATCTCCGCGCTCGCGCTCAACCACTTTTTCGCCCAGCGCGCAATGCGAGCTTTCTGGGCTCATTTCGACGAAGCACTGCGGCATACGGAGGTGACCGAAGGCCGAAAAGCTGTGGCTTCAGCAATGATCCCCTGGATGCGTGCCTATGAGGATACCTTCGCGTTTGTGAGACTGATTGATCTCGATTCAATGCGCGATCTTTTCCACGCGATTCGGGATATGAAAAGGCTCGATGACCTGAACGACGCCAGCGGCGTTTCTGCTCGCCCGGAAGCTCGACTGCTGCTGTGCAATGACGCGTGGCCGTCCGTCGTCTCAGCGAGATGAAAGGACCGCCGTCCAAACCGGGGGCGCAGCGGTATCTTTGAGATGCAGCTTCATCAGGTTGAACTGGCCTTTGCGAATGCGATGCATGAGCTCGAAGCCGGAAATGGTTGTTGCCGCAGTCCTGAAGCCTTTAAAGCCGAGCATCACGTTCACCCGTGCTTTGAGGTTGCGATGATCCTGTTCGATCAGGTTATTCAAGTACTTCGACGATCGCAACGTTGTGCTTTCGGGCAGCAATCTATCGATCTTCATTTCGCGCACTGCGCGGTGAGACGCTGCGTAGCCGTCCAACCTGATTGACCTGGGTGCGAGCCCTTGACTCCTGATCGCTTTCTCGAAGAAGGCCTTGGCAGCAGCAACATCGCGCCTGGCGCTGAGCCGGAAGTCAATCGTCTTGCCAGCCCGGTCAACTGCTCGGTAAAGATAAACCCACTTGCCACGAATCTTCACGTAAGTTTCGTCGACTCGCCACGACCTGCAGGCTGCCGTAGCAAAGCGGTTCCAGCGCTTAACGAACTCCGGCGTGAACCGCTTCTCCCCAGCTTACTCATCTGTTTGCCCTGCGTGCGCCAAAACCCTGAGCCCAACCCATCGGCCTTCATATTTGCACCAGAGCCGCGCCGAGCAGGCCGACGCCTGTCCATCGAGCCACCATGAATCACGCCCGACAATCTGGTTCAGCTCGCGCAACTACGCGCCGCCCCTCGGCTGATCCTCGACTGTCGGTGGCGAAGGAACACACACAGCCCTCATTCGTAAATCAGCCTCTTGACCAATACTTCGCTTTACGAATGGATGGCGAATTTAATTCGTATATTTGCGAATTGAAAGATTTGCTTCGCTTTACGGCTCGCGGGCAGAAATGGGGAGATGGACTTCAAGGCGTTAGCATCCAATAAGGCCATCGTTAACAGTAGGTGGCTTTATTGGATGCTAGCGCCGTTCGCGATGCCGTTATTCAGATCCGGCGACGCTCCGGAACGATCAACCGCACGAGAAGCTGGCCGCCGAATTCGCGTCACCTCCTTTGTATCGCGCGACCTTGGGATAGGGGCACAGCGGCCGTGTACGTCCCGCGCCCCACTCCGCGGGCACTTCGCTGTTCGGAATCGCGTTGCCGGCGTCGCGTGCGGTTGCGATAATGCTGTCGGGCGCTTTGCCCTGTTCGACCCAGGCGACCAACGGCGTGAGCATGTCGAACTGGTCCGCAGTCGGCCCGCCCGAACAATGGTTCATGCCCGCCACCGTGTAAAGACGCGCGAAGTTGCTCGCATCGCCGCCGTTCGCCGTCATGAGACGCTGATACCAGTCGGTCGTATCGTTCGATGAAAACACCGGGTCGCTCGTGCCGTGATACACCATCAGCTTGGCGCCGCGCCGCTTCAACGCGCTCAGATCGGTCTCATCCGGCGGCGTCATGAACGACCACGACGCCTCGGTGTAGACGCCGCTCGTTGCAAAGATCTTTGGCGCATCGTTGTCCATGCTGAAGTTCAACGCATATGACGTCAACTGCGTAAGCAGCGAAGCGCTTTGCGGCGGCGTCGTGAACGTGAAGGCAGCGGCGGCGGGATCCAGCGTGATGGAATTGGTTTGCTTCCACAATGACCAGTTCGCGCCATTGATACCCGCATCGTACGGAAAGCTCGCGTACAGTGCCGTTCCCGCGCTGTTGCGCGCGCCGGAGAAGACGTTGCCGATTGCGTCCTTCTGCGCAGTCGTCAAGCACGAGCCATCGCGTACATTCCCCGAGCAGGTCGGCACGTCGTTGGCGAGGCTAAAGTTCGCCTGGCATGCCTTGATGTCTTGCACCATGCCGTCGGCCACGCCATCGAGCGAGTCGCACTTCGCAATGATTCGCGCCGCAACCAGCTGGCGCTCCGCTGCGGTAAAGCCCGTCTTGATGTCGGGAAGGCCGCTCGTGGTATTCGCCGTTGCCACCTTGGCGAGTTGCTGTGCGCTCCACATCTCGCTGATCGCCGCTTTCGGCAGATGAAAGCCCGGATCGCCCGCGATGATGCCGTCATACTCCGCCGACGAGCGCGCCGCCGCCACCATCGCATGCCGGCCGCCGTTCGAGCAGCCGTCGAAATAGCTCCGGTCGGGGCCCTTGCCATAGGCGGTCCTGATGACCTGCTTCGCCATCGGCGTGAGCGTCGCGACCGCGTTATACCCGTAGTCGATACGGGCCTGAGGATCGAGTCCGAACAGCGGGTTTTGCGACGACGAGTGGCCGGCGTCCGAGCTGATGACGGCGTAGCCCATGTTGAGCGCATCGTTGAGCGGACCACCGCCGCCGATCTCACCGGTCGCGGTCAGCACGTTTCCATCGAGGCCACCATTCGCCTGATAGAAGAAGCGTCCGTTCCACGCGACCGGCAGGCGCATCTCGAAGCCGATCGCGTAGGTTTTGCCGTCGACGGAACTCACTCGTTGATTCATTTTCCCTTCGATCACGCAATGTTCCGCGATCGGCTTGCCGGCTACCGTCAGCGTACCCGCCGGCACGTCCTGCACCGACGTGAACGTCGTGTTCGCAAACGAGAGCTTCGCGGCAAGCGCGGTACAGGTGCCGGAGAGATTCGCGGGCGTGGCCGCACTGAGCTGCGGCAGGGATGACGATGTGTCGTTCGGTCCGCCACCGCACGCGGCGAGCGTCAGCGAACCCAGTATTGCAATTGCGGTTCTGTTCATCTCATGTCTCCTAGAACATGTGCCGTACGCCGACCATCGCACCCGTCTGGCCCATGCCCGCGGCCGGCGTCGTGCCACCACCGCCGCCGCTGACCGAATAGCGTGCTTTCGCGCTGTTGGCGAGATAGGAGCCCTGCGCGTAGACGGCTGTGCGCTTGCTGAGCAGATAGGTGGTGCGCAGCGTGCCCATCGTGGCGCGTGTGTCGTGGTCGCTGTTGACGATGTGGAACACTTCGCCATCTACGAGAAACGCCGGTGTGACGGCATACGAAGCGCCGACGAAGAACAGATTCGAGCGCACGTTCGGCACAGCGGGAGAATCGGTGACGACGCGCCGACCGACCCAGCCGAGACCGATCTTCGCGCCGGCGTACTGCGCGTAGGCGCTCACGTGAGCGCGCGCGTCTTTGTCGGCGGCATTGATGAGCGTGGTGGGCGCAACGCCGTCGAAGAAGTTCGCCGCGGCGGTGGCGCCGCCACGCTCTTCTTCGTACGACGCCGCCACGCCGAAGTACTGCGCATCGTATTTGAGCATCACGGACCAGTCGCGGCATTCGGTGGCGTGCCCCGCCACCGAGCCGGTACAGGTGCCTTGTCCGGGCGAGTTGTTGCCGGCGTCACGTCCGAATGAATAACCGGCGCCGAGGGTGACGCCCTTGTATACGCCGATGTAGGTGACCGAGTTGTCCGCGCGGGCGTTGGGGACGTAGGCGTCCAGCGAACCGAGGCCATAAATATCCGGGCCGATGATGTCCGCGCCCATCAACGCAAGGTACGTCATCGTGTACTGGCGGCCGAACGCGACGGTTCCATACGGGCTCTTCACGCCCACAAAGGCTTGTCGGCCGAACAGGCGGCCACCCTGGCCGAGCGTTCCGTCGCGCACGTTAAAGCCGTTCTCGACGGTGAAGACGGCGCTATAGCCGCCACCCAGGTCTTCCAAGCCGCGCAGGCCCCAGCGCGAGGGCAACTCGCCCGTCACCGCGGGCATGCGAAACAGGTGGTCGCCCGCCGCATTGGCGTGCGAAACGTATTCGATACCGGTATCGACGATTCCGTAGAACGTGACGCTCGATTGCGCGGCGGCCACGGTGCTCGTTGCGCAGAGGGCGCCGCTCAGGAGAAGGCGTGTTGATGCTCGCATGATTGAAGTCTCCAAACCGTTATGTGTTTTTTTGAAAAACCATCAGTCGGTCGCGCGCGGGCGACGGATGAGCAAGAGGGCCGCGACTGCGGCGATCAGCGTCACTGGAATGCTCGCGCCGATCACGACCGACGAGCTGCGTCCCATCGCGAGCAACTGGCCTACCGCGAGCGGCCCGACAACCGAACCGATACGGCCCACGGCGACGGCGGCGCCGACGCCCGTCCCGCGCATCGCCGTCGGATAGAACGCCGCGGAGAGCGCATACAGCACCGACTGCCCGCCAATAACGAACATGCCCGCGAAGAATGCCGAGCCGGCGAGCGCGCCGAATCCCGGCGCTATCGACAGCGCTGCAAGCGAGGCGATGATCCCGATGTACATGCCCGACACGACCACGGCGCCGCGCAGCCGGTCCATCAACATGCCGATGCAAAGCGCGCCGATGCCGCCGCCGACGTTGAAGGCGATCTGCACATAGCCGATTTCCGGGCGCGAGAGACCGCGCGCGGCCATCAGCGAAGGAAGCCAGTTGAGCAGGAAATACAGAACGATCAGCGTGCAGAAATAGCTGATCCAGATCTGCGCTGTCGAAAGAGCACGATTGCCGCCGAACAGCACATTGCCCACGGCGGCGGGCTGCACGTTCCCTTCATGCGATGCGCGCCGAAATGCCTTTGATTCGGGCAGGAAAGCGAACAGGAGCGGCACCAGAAGCAGCGGCCCTGCACCGCCTACATAGAAGATATGGCGCCATTCGGTGTCTCCCATGTTCACGATGCCGATGATCGACGCGATCACGCCGCCAAACGGAATACCGCAATACATGATGCTCACGGCGGTATTGCGCGCCTTCGGCGACACCGCTTCGGACGACAGCGCGATCAGGTTCGGCAGCGCACCGCCAAGTCCGATACCGGTCAGCACGCGCACCAGCACGAGCATGTCGAAGCTGCTGACGAGCGCGGTTGCAATCGAAAGCAGGCCGAACAGACATGCCGAGAGAATCAGCACACGTTTGCGGCCAATGCGATCGGCAAGCCGTCCGCCGAACATTGCGCCGGGCAGAAGGCCGAAGGTTCCGGCACTGAATGCAAGGCCCATTTGTGTCACCGACAGGCCGAACTCGCGCGCCATTCGCGGCGCCGCGACCCCGACCGATTGAAGGTCGAGGCCTTCGAGCAAAGCGACGGCAAAGCAGAGGCTCAGGGTTACGGCGGCAGCCGATCTGGCGACTGGTTGCGTCATCACTGCGTCTCCTGGTGCTGCTGTTCTCATTGGCTTCATATCGATCACCTGGTTGTCGGGTCCGCCTGAACCACATGTCTCGCCGAGTCTTCACAATATCAGGTGCCCTGATATAAAGATCGCAGGAAAGCGCTTCAGCGAGAAAGCATAAGAGCGTAGGGGTACGGAGAAACCGAAGCTGTTATTGCCTGTTATTGCGCTATGGCGAGACAACGGCCGTTCTAATCGCGGAAGATCCTTCGCGGCAGAAGAATCGATCCGTGCAGCATTGCCCGAGCGGCGCAGTCAGTTTGAAAACATATCCGCCCGGTGATGCGTATTTGATCTCAGGCGACCTGATAAGACAAGATAAAATTCTTCGGTGAATACCCCAGGCCAAAGTCGGGTTGACCGTATCGGCCGTATTGATACACATTGCACGTGATCGAGATTGCGCCGCGCCGGAGGCGCGCCAATCCGAGTCCCTTTAGGATCACCAAGGAAAGATAATGGACATTGCGAATCTGGTTGCTATCGATACCCATGTGCATGCGGAGGTCTCCTGTTGCCAGCCGCCGGATCTGTTCGGCAAGGAGTTCGACGACGCTGCCGACAAATACTTCGGTACGGTGCTCAAGCAGGGGCGGCGGCCGACGATCCCGGAGACGATCGACTACTATCGCCAGCAGAAAATTGGCATGGTGATGTTCACGGTCGACTGCGAGGCGCAACTCGGGCGCCGCCGCATCCCCAACGAGGAGGTCGCGCAATTCGCGGCGGACAACAGCGACATCATGATTGCCTTTGCGAGCATCGATCCGCACAAAGGCAAGATGGGCGCGCGCGAAGCACGGCGTCTGATCGAAGATCACGGCGTGCGGGGATTCAAGTTTCACCCGACGCTGCAGGGCTGCTATCCGAACGACCGGATGGCCTATCCGATCTATGAAGTGATCGCCGAATACAACTTGCCGGCGGTATTTCACAGCGGCCATTCCGGCATGGGCAGCGGCATGCGCGGCGGTGGAGGGCTGCTGCTCAAATATTCGGAGCCGATACACCTGGACGAAGTGGCGGCGGAATTTCCTGACATGAAGGTGGTGATCGCGCATCCGTCGTGGCCGTGGCAGGATCAGGCGTTGTCGATTTGCCTGCACAAGCCGAATGTCTACATCGACCTCTCGGGGTGGTCGCCGAAGTACTTCGCGCCACAGCTGATTCAGCATGCGAACACGCTACTCAAGCACAAGATGCTGTTCGCGTCCGATTTCCCGCTGATTCGCCCGGATCGCTGGCTGAACGATTTCCAGACAGCGGGCTTCAAGCCCGAGGTTCATCCGTTGATTCTGAAGGAAAACGCCATCAGTCTGCTTGGATTGAGTCCGACGTGACCTGATCGAAAGTGTGTAGATTGCGCAGCAGCATGCGCAATGAAGCATGCAGCAGATCGGCGTTCGCGGGCTCGATACCGTTCATCATGCCTGCCTCGAGCCGCTCGATCGACGCTTCGCACTGGCGCACGAGCGCGGCGCCCGCGCGCGTGAGTTGCAGCACGACGATGCGGCCGTGGGAGGGGTCGGCGGCGCGTGTGACCCATCCGCGCGCGACCATCACCTTGATGACCTCGTTGGCCGCCTGAGGCGTGATCAGCGATCGCTCAGCCAGCCTGGCGTTCGACGAGTGTCCGCGCGCTTTCAACACCGACAGGGCGGTGAACTGCGGCAGCGTCACGCCATGTGGCGCGAGCGTTTCGATGAGCCGGCGTTTCAGCACACGGTCCACGCTGCCGACCAGGTAGGTGATACGCAGCGGCTTTTCGGCCATGGCGCCCGAAGGTCGGCCGGAATGATCGGTTGGCTTCATCGTATCTGATGTTCGAGGGTTTTCACTAAGCACCGGGCGCTTGTTTATCAGGCTGCTTGATAATAGACTCTGTATCAGGATGCCTGATATAAAAATCTCAGGCAAGTTGATACTACAGCAGTTCAACGGAATTTCCACCTTATCGCGCGGTCCGCGCGCAGGAGTTACGAACATGGCAAGTTACGACGGTCGCTGGAAGACGGTTGACGTGAAGGTCGAGGCAGGCATCGCGTGGGTGACGTTGAATCGCCCGGAGAAGCGCAATGCGATGAGCCCGACGCTCAATAGCGAGATGCTGCAGGTCCTGGATGCCGTGGAGCTCGACGACGACGCAAGGGTTCTGGTACTGACCGGCGCGGGCGCCGCATGGACCGCGGGTATGGACTTGAAGGAGTATTTCCGGGAAGTCGACGCGGGTCCGGAAATTCTGCAGGAGAAGATTCGCCGCGACGCGTCGGAATGGCAGTGGCGCCGTCTGCGCATGTATGCAAAGCCGACCATCGCAATGGTCAACGGCTGGTGTTTCGGCGGTGGTTTTTCGCCGCTGGTGGCGTGCGATCTGGCACTTGCAGCGGACGAAGCGGTATTCGGGCTGTCGGAAATCAACTGGGGCATTCCGCCCGGCAATCTGGTCAGCAAGGCGATGGCGGATACGGTCGGCCATCGTCAGGCGCTGCACTACATCATGACTGGTGACACCTTCACCGGCCCGCAAGCTGCGGCGATGGGCCTCGTCAACAAGAGCGTGCCGCTTGCGCAGCTGCGCGACGAGACCATTGCTCTGGCAGCGAAGCTCCTCGAAAAGAACCCGGTGGTGTTGCGCGCCGCAAAGCACGGCTTCAAGCGTTGCCGTGAACTGACGTGGGAGCAGAATGAAGACTACCTGTACGCCAAGCTCGATCAGGCGCAACTGCGCGACCCGGAGCACGGACGCGAGCAGGGCCTGAAGCAGTTCCTCGACGATAAGTCGATCAAGCCGGGTTTGCAGGCGTATAAGCGCGCTGAATAAAGCATGAGTATCGCAGCCACAGTCCGGCGAAGAGACTCGGCGGTGGCATCCGCATCAGGACACGCAGCACAGTGAGGAGACAACAATCGTGACCGAAGTGAGCATGTTGATCGGCGGCCAGGACCGTCCGGCATCCAGCGGGGCGACGTTCGAGCGCCTGAACCCGGTAACCGGCACCCTCGCCTCACGCTCGCCTGCGGCCACGCTTGCCGACGCCGATGCGGCAGTCGACGCCGCCGCCGCCGCATTTCCTGCGTGGGCCGCGCTTCGGCCCACCGAGCGTCGCGCGCGGCTGCTGAAAGCGGCCGACATGATGGATGCACGGACCGGCGAGTTCATCGCGGCCGGCGTGGCCGAAACAGGCGCGATGGCGAACTGGTACGGCTTCAATGTTCATCTCGCCGCCAACATGCTGCGTGAAGCGGCCGCAATGACGACGCAGATCGACGGCAGCGTGATTCCGAGCGACACACCAGACAATCTGGCGCTTGCCGTGCGTCAGCCGTGCGGCGTCGTGCTGGGCATTGCGCCGTGGAATGCGCCGGTGATTCTCGGCACGCGCGCACTCGCGATGCCGCTCGCGTGCGGCAATACGGTGGTACTCAAGGCATCGGAGGCGTGTCCGGCGGTACATCGGCTGATCGGCACGGTATTGCAGGAAGCCGGGCTCGGCGACGGCGTCGTGAACGTCGTGACGAATGCGCCCGAGGATGCGGCGGCAATCGTCGAACGCCTTATCGCACACCCGGCCGTGCGGCGGGTGAATTTCACCGGCTCGACGCATGTGGGCCGCATCATCGCCATGCATGCGGCGAAGCATCTGAAGCCGGCGTTGCTGGAACTCGGCGGCAAGGCGCCGGTGCTGGTGCTTGAAGACGCCGATCTGGACGCGGCCGTTGCCGCGATCGCGTTCGGCGCGTTCTTCAACCAGGGGCAAATCTGCATGTCCACGGAGCGGGTCATCGCACACCGCAGCATTGCGGATGCGCTGGTGGAAAAGCTGACTGAAAAAGCGCGCAAGCTGGTGGCAACCGCGCCGACCGACGACGGCGCGGTGCTCGGCGCGCTCGTCAACGCACAGGCCGCGCAACGCGTGGCGGCGCTCGTCGAAGACGCGCGCCGCCACGGTGCGACGGTGCTGGCCGGCGGCGCGATTGACGGTGCGATCATGCAGCCGACCATTGTCGACGGCGTGCGTCCCGAGATGAAGCTCTATGCGGAGGAGTCGTTCGCACCGGTGGTCACGGTGCAGCGTGTGGACAGCGACGACGAAGCGGTGCAAGTCGCCAACGACAGCGAGTTCGGGTTGTCGGCGGCCGTGTTCAGCCGCGACATCGCGCGGGCATTGGGTCTGGCGAGGCGTATCGAATCGGGCATTTGCCACATCAACGGGCCGACCGTGCACGACGAAGCACAAATGCCGTTCGGCGGCGTAAAGGGCAGTGGCTACGGACGTTTCGGCAGCAAGGCTTCGATTGCCGAATTCACGGATCTGCGCTGGATCACCATTCAGACCGGCCCGCGCCACTACCCGATCTAACAGCGCCGCACGAAGACGAGTGCGTCGAAACACGGCATCCTCTGTCGAATGACAGAGGGCTTGCGTTCGTCCACGAGTCGCCGCGCCGGCAGCCCATCAAGGAGACAAAACGTGAATGCAGAGCCGACTCAGCCCCGTGTCGAACCCGTGATTCGAGAGACGTCCGTGCCTTATCGCCGGGTGCGTATCGGATCGGCAGCGGCCAGCGTTCGTCGACAGGGCGACGCCTGGTACCTGCAAGCGAGCGAGCCGATCGGCGCTTATCCGGCACGTCTGACCGACCGGCTCGTGAGCGGAGCCCACGCGCATCCCGACCGGTGGCTAGTCGCACGCCGCGGTGCCGACGGCGAATGGGTGGGCATCAGCTATGCGCAGATGCTCGAGCGTGCCCGTTCTATCGGCCAGGCGCTACTCGAGCGCAAGTTGTCGGCCGAGCGGCCGGTTGTCCTTCTGTCCGGTAACGACCTCGAGCATTTCCAGCTCGCACTCGGTGCGATGTGGGCGGGCGTTCCTTATGCGCCGATCTCGCCCGCCTATTCGCTCATTTCCAGCGACTACGGCAAACTGCGCCACGCGATCGAACTGCTGACGCCCGGTCTCGTGTTCGCCGCCGACGGCGATGCGTTCGCCGCCGCAATCGACGCCGTCGTATCCGACGATGTGGAAGTGGTGACGGCTTACGGTTCCAACCCGCGCGCGCAGACATCGTTCGCGGAACTGTTGAACACGCCCGCAACGACGGTCGATGCCGTGCACGCCGCGATCGAACCCGATGCAATCGCGAAGTTCCTCTTCACCTCCGGCTCCACCAAACGTCCGAAAGCGGTTCCGACGACGCACCGCATGCTGTGCAGCAACCAGCAGATGCTACTCGAAACGTTCCCGGAATTCGCCCACGAGCCGCCGGTTCTGGTCGACTGGCTGCCTTGGAATCACACGTTCGGTGGCAGCCACAACGTGGGCATCGCACTGTATAACGGCGGCACGCTGTATATCGACGACGGCAAGCCGGTAGGCAAGAAGTTCGACGAAACGCTGCGCAATCTTCGCGAGATCGCGCCGACCATTTATTTCAATGTGCCAAAGGGTTGGGAGGAGCTGGCGAGCGCGCTCGAAGCGGACGCGCAGCTTCGCGCAACCTTCTTCTCTCGTGTCAAAGTCTATTTCTTTGCTGGCGCGGGACTCTCGCAAGCGGCGTGGGATCGCCTGGAGCGGGTGACGGAGCAATACTGCGGCGAGCGCATTCGCATCATGGCCGGATTGGGTATGACCGAAACATCGCCCTCCTGTCTGTTTACGACCGGGCCTGTCATGGGTGCGGGCTATGTCGGAGTGCCCGCACCCGGCTGCGAAGTGAAGCTCGCGCCCGTATCGGGCAAGCTCGAAGCCCGCTTTCGCGGGCCGCACGTGATGGCCGGTTACTGGCGGATGGACGAGGAAAACGTCGCCGGGTCGTTCGACGACGAAGGTTACTACTGCAGCGGCGACGCGTTGAAGTTCGTCGATCCCCGTAAGCCGGAACTCGGACTGTTGTTCGATGGCCGGATCGCCGAAGACTTCAAGCTGAGCTCGGGTACGTTCGTGAGCGTCGGGCCGATGCGTGCCCGGGTGGTCTCCGAGGGCGCGCCGTACGTCCAGGATGTGGTCGTGACCGGTATGAATCGCGACGATGTCGGTGCGCTAGTGTTTCCGCGCCTCGACGATTGCCGGCGGCTGGCGGACTTGCCGGCATCGGCGAGCGCCGCTGAGATCGTCGCGGCGCCTGCTGTGCGCGCGTTCTTCACCGGCTTGCTGGCCCGTCTGAACCGCGAGTCGACCGGCGGCGCAACGACGATCGCGCGCTTGCGCCTGCTCGACGTGCCCCCCTCCCTCGATCTGGGCGAGATCACCGACAAAGGCTCGATCAACCAGCGCGCGGTACTGACACATCGCGCGAATCTGGTGGAGGCGATGCATGACCCACGTCAGGCCGATCCCGCGGTGATCTATGCGTGCAATGACGGGCTCTGACATGTCTGCTTGCTACGTGGCTCCACTGCGCGACATGCGCTTCGTGATGGAAGAATGGCTCGACGCCGAAGCGTTCTGGCGGCAGATTCCGGAATGGTCCGATATCGATGCGACGACCGCGCGAATGGTCCTCGAAGAAGCCGGCCGCTTTGTGTCGGAGCAGCTAGCGCCGCTCAATGCCAGCGGCGACCTTGAAGGCTGTCAGTTCGTCGATGGCGAAGTGCGTATGCCGCGCGGCTTCAAGGCAGCGTATCGCGCCTATGTCGACGGCGGCTGGCCGACGCTCTCGGCAAGTGCCGGCCATGGCGGCCAGGACTTGCCGCAACTGCTGGAAGTGGCGCTTCACGAAATGCTGGCGGCGGCGAATCACGCGTGGCTCATGTCACCCGGATTGACGCATGGCGCAAGCGTCTGCTTGCAGACGCATGGGTCGGAGAAGCTGAAAGCCGACTACCTGCCAAAAATCGCGAGCGGCGAGTGGCTCACCACCATGTGTCTGACCGAGCCGCAGGCAGGGAGCGACCTCAGTCTGCTGCGCACGACCGCCATCCCGGACGAGTTGAGCGAGGGTTATCGAATCACGGGCAGCAAGATCTTCATCAGCGGTGGCGATCACGATCTGACGGACAACATCGTCCACCTGGTACTTGCGCGTTTGCCCGATGCGCCTCCCGGAACGCGCGGACTCTCGATGTTCCTCGTGCCGAAGTGGCGACCTCACAGCGGGGTGGCGATTCGCAATGGCGTTCATTGCGAGGGCATCGAAAAAAAGATGGGGCTCAAGGCAAGCCCCACATGCACGATGCGTTTCGAGGACGCGTTAGGTTGGCGAGTAGGCGAGCCGCATCGCGGGCTGGCGGCGATGTTCGTGATGATGAACGCCGCGCGCTTGCAGGTCGCAATGCAGGGATTGGGTCACGCCGAGAGTGCCTGGCAACGCGCAACGATCTATGCGCGCGAACGGGTGCAAATGCGCGCGCCCGGTCTGGAGGCGAAAACGCAGGGGGCGTCGCCCATTTCGCTGCATCCCGCGATACGGCGCACGCTGATGGATCTGCGTTGCGTCGTCGAGGGCGAGCGGTTGATCGGCTATTGGATCGGCCAATGGCTCGACATCGCCGCACGCCATCCCGATGAAGCGAAGCGTGCCGAAGCAGATCGTTTCGCCGCGCTCCTCACGCCGGTGGCGAAAGCATTTTTCACGGCCAACGGCTTTCTTGGGGCTTCGAGCGCGCTCCAGGTGTTCGGCGGCTACGGTTACATACATGAATACGGCATCGAACAAACGGTGCGCGATAGTCGTGTCTCGCTCCTGTATGAAGGCACAAACGAGATTCAGTCGATCGACCTGCTGGTTCGCAAAGTAATCGGCGACGGCGGAGGCAAGCTGCGAGCATTGCTTGCCCATATTCGCGCGGAAGCCGCGGAGCACGCCAATGCCGCACCGGATTTGCCGCAGGTCGCGGCGCAACTCGAGACATTGTGCGCGGATGCGTGGCATACGACCGCCGCGATCATCGAAGAGAGCGCGCGCGACGTGGAGTTGCCTTATCGCGTCGCCGACGATTACCTCGCAATGATCGGCTGGCTGCTCCTCGCCTATGCGTGGGCGCGCTCGCTTCGGCTTGCCGCTCCGAAGGCGGATGAAGAAGATTTCTATCGTCAGAAAGTGGCCACGGCCCGCTATTTCTTCGACTACCGATTAGCCGAATTCACGCACCGCAGGCGCCTGGTCGATGCCGGAATTCATGCCGATCTTCCTTTCATCGGAGCGACAGCGGGCACTTCGTAGCTGTTCGATGCTCCATGCACTGCAACCTCATTGGATAACGCAATGAAAAATCTGCTCAGGCTTTTTCTCGTCTCGACATTTGCGGCACTGGCTTTCAATCATGCTCTCGCCGTGGAACCGGAGGCGGCGGCCCACACCGAATTCGAGCCGCCCAAACCGGAACTCGCCTACATGGGCCGCTTCTCGGTCGACCTGACCGCGCCGATCTGGGAGTTGGGAAAGACCGCCGATGCCGGTAAGCGTCGGATCATTCCGATCACCGGCGGCAGTTTTCACGGTCCCATGCTGAACGGCGAGATTCTGAATAACGGTGCTGACTGGCAGGTCGTCACACCCGACGGACTGGCGATTATCGACACCCGATATCTGCTGAAGATGGATGACGGCGAGCTCGTGTATCTGCAGACGAGAGGGTTGCGGTACGGCCCCGCGGATGTGATGGCGGACGTGGCGAAGGGCAAATCCGTGGACCCGGGGAAATATTACTTCCGCCTCTACATGACCTTCGAGACCGCCTCGAAGAAATACGCGTGGCTGAACCGGGCAATGGCCGTTGGCTACGCGATGCGGCTCGGCAACGCCGTGGTCTACGACGCCTACTTGCTGAAGTGAGTGAACGTGGCGGACGGGGGGGCGTAGCGTGCCGCCTCGCGGTTTGGCGGACCGACGGTGAGATGGTCGCGGGAAGCGCGGATGAACGCGGTAACATTGCTGCTTTCCGACGAGCAAAGAGCCGACGCGATGACGAGCAAAGCCCCAAAAATGACGACCCCCGGCACCGCGCGCCCCGCCCGCGCGCCATCGGCGCGGCGCAAGGCCACGCCTGCGCCACGTTTGACCTACGTCATTGGGAGCCTCGACAGAATCCTGCGGCGAAAAATGACGGAGGCGCTGGCGCCTCTCGGCCTGACGCTGGCGCAATTCACCGCGCTTTCCGTGCTCGATGCGCGTGGACAGGCGTCGAATGCCCAGCTTGCGGAATGGTCGTTCATCACGCCGCAGTCCGCCAACGAGGTGATGATTGTCATGTCATCGCGCAACTGGATCACGCGCGAGCCCGATCCGAATCATGGACGCATTGTCGTGCTGCAACTCACTGACGAAGGCCGCGACGTCCTGCGTCGGGGCATGGATATCGTGCGGCTGCTCGAAGAACAGATGCTTGCAGGTATCGATGCTGATAATGCCGCTACTGTGCAAGCCCACCTCGAATTGTTTGTACGTAATCTGCGCAGCTGATTGGCTATTCGGGCGCGAAGGCGGGAGAAGCTGCGCCCGCCGTATGGAATGCGGTCCTGTCAATTCGATAAATGATCCTTCCTATAGGCAACCTCTCAAGCTGCCTTCCTATTTGCACCAGAACCGATTGGAACATCAACGGTACTGGTAACAGAAACATTTCTGAAAATCGGGCACTCCGAGACGATCTATACGGTGGTATCGTCAGGTCATGCTTTCTTTCATCTCGCTCCTCACGGGCCCTGTCGACGTGTCATCGCCTGATTGCGCCACTCGCGCGGCGACGTCTCGAACCGCTCCCGAAACGCGCGGCTGAAATGCGACATGTCGTTAAACCCCCACCGTAACGCGACATCGGAAACCCTCAGCACCGCGCAGTGCGGATTTACCAGATCCTCCGCGCAGCGTTCGAGCCGCAGGTTCCACACATATCGCATCAGCGACGTGCTCTCCGCCTCGAAAAGCTTGTTGATATACCGCGAAGAAATCCCGATCGCCTGCTCGATCAACGTCGGATTCAGATCCGGGTCGCGCAGGTGCTCGAGCAGATGTCGCTTCACGCGCGTCAACGTTAGCGCCTTCATCCTCGATTGCGCGACGTCGTTGCGCCGCAGGTTCCCAAGCGTCATCGCAATCAACGAGATCGCCGTGTCCGACAGTTGCAGCATCTCGTCCTCGGAGACATGGCGGATCTGTGACGACATCTGCTCGAGGAAACCGCGCATCACGCTGCCGACGCCCTGCGCCGTTGGAATTGGACTCGCGGTGCGGTGCTCCATGCCGACGACGAGCTGATTCAAAGTCGTGCGCGGAATGCTGACGACGATCTCGCGCCACGGCTGGCCGAACTGCAGGTGGTGCGGCCGTGTCGCGTCGTAGATCGCAAAATCCCCGGGACGCAGCGTGACGATCTTGCCGTCCTGCTCGACCGATTGACTGCCCTCAAGCATCAATACCGCAAAATACTTATCCTCATACTCGCTCCGCGCTTGGCGATAACGCCGGATCACTGCCTGCTCGCTTGCGTGGATTTCTGAGATCCGCATCTTTTCGCATTTGCGTTGCCGTACCCGCCCGAAGAAATCAGCCTTCTGCACGTCCGCTATCTGCACGTCCGCGAACAAACGCAGAATCGTTTCGCGCCAAAACTCGATGCGCTGGCTGACCGAGCCGTCGGTCGCCACCTCGATCGCCGAATTCGTCCATTCGGCCGGCGGGTGATCGGACTCGAAGCCGGAAAAATCTCCGCTCGTGGCGCGAGGAAAAAGTTGCGTCGTCATTATCATGTCCCAAATGGATTGCGAACGAGCAGCCAGTACCCTGCACGGGAAAAAAGGCGTTGTCCAATCGACTCTACCGCTTGCACCGCGAGACCTGTCGGACAGACTCGCGGCGCAGCGGCAGCCCGCTACCGTTCCGGGCAAGTCATGCGAATGACGTCTGACGCCAATCGGATGATTGTTCATAAGCATACGCGCAGCGGTAGATCGTGGCCTCGTCGAAGCGGCGGCCGACCAGTTGCAGCCCGATCGGCAGATCCTCCGCTACCCCGCACGGGAGCGACATTGCGGGATGCCCGGACACGTCGAACGGTGCGGTGTTCGCGAGCATCTCGAACGCGCGCGTCAGCGATTCCGACATGGTGCAACCGGGGTCCGGCAGCTTCGATGCGCGCATCGGCACCGTCGGCATTAACAAAAGATCATACGATTGAAGCGCCGAGTCGTAATCCGCCCGCAGCCGCCGCGCGAGGTTCTGGCTTTTCGCGTAGTAGCGACCACGATACCGGCTAGTGAAGTATTCGCCGAGCAGCATCGTCACCTTCACGGTGTCTGGCAGTTCGTCGGCGCGCTCACGCCAACCCGCATGGTGATCGATCATCCCGGTCACGTACAGACCGCCCCAGTTGAAGCCGTGGCTATTGCCCTTCATCATCTGCTGCGTCGCGCCCTCGGCTGCGATCGGCAGCCAGATCGCGGTACCGGCTGCATGCAGGGGTACCGACACCTCGTCGACGCTCGCGCCGAGCTTGCGTAGCCGATGCGCGGCGACAAGTACCGCCTCATCGACGACCGATTCCGAGTTCGCGAGCCCGAAGCCTTCGCGCAGGATCCCGATCCGCAACCCTGCTATGCCGTCGCGAATCGCGCCAAGAAAGTCGGCGCGCGGCGGCAGCGCGCGTTGGCGCGGATCGAGCCCGTCGTCGCCGGCGATCACGTCGAGCAGCAACGCGTTATCGTGCACACTGTTCGTCAACGGTCCGAGGTGATCGACGGTCGCCTCGATCGGCATCGCGCCGGTGTATGGCACGAGCCCGTGCGTCGGCTTCATCCCGTAGACACCGCAATACGCGGACGGAATCCGCACCGAGCCGCCCTGATCGCTGCCCAGCGCCATATCGACCTCGCCGCTCGCGACGAGCGCACCGCTGCCGGACGACGAGCCGCCCGTTGAATGTCCTGGCTTGCGCGGATTCTGCACCGGCCCGGACGCACTCGTATGCGAGCCACCGGAAAAGCAGTAGTACTCGCAGGTGGACTTGCCGGCAATCGTTGCGCCGGCATCGAGCATGCGTGAGATGACAGTCGCGTCGACGTCCGGCACGTAGCCCTCGAACGTGCTCGCGCCGTTACGCATCGGCACGCCGGCCACGCAGATGTTGTCCTTCACGGCGACCGTCTTGCCGCTTAGCTTGCCGTCGGGCGCACCGCGAATCGTGCTCTTGCGCGCCCATGCGCCGTAGCGATTCTCGTCACCTTCCGGGCGATAGCCGGGCGTGCGCGGGTAAGTGACAAGCGGCAGATAGTCAGGCAGTGCGTCGATCGTATCGTATGCGTCGAAGTTCGCCTGCAGCGCTTCGTCGTAGTCGGCGAGTTGCCGTTGGTCGACATGAAAGCCGAAACCGGCTGCGATGCCGGCGAGTTGTTCACGGGTCGGGCGCTTGATCGCCATCGATTTTCTCCAGTTCGGTAAGACGGCGCCGCACGTGCGGCGCGCGGATCATTCAGCGGGCGGCGTCGCGCATCATCCCGGTTTGGGGGTGGCAGTTCACGTACTCGTACACCTGATGTTTCGCGTCGAATACGGACACCTCGTGGTACAGCCGCAGCTTCGACAACCCGGCGACAACGCGGAAGAACGTGACGAAGATCCGCAGATGCGTAGGGTGCGACTCGGCCCAGCGTTCGAGCCGCTCGAGCGAGCGCCAGTGACCGATGTTGTAGCTCTCGTCGAGCAGGTTGCCGTCCAGATCGATCGACTGCACGTAGCGGTTGCTGTAGCAGCCGGCGGCGGCGCCGTTGTCGCGCAGGAAGTCCATGCCCGCGCGCAACGTCGGTTCGATCTCGTCGAGATAGAGACGACGCTCGTCACTTTCGGCCGCGCGCCAGTCCTGCCCGGATCGGATCAGCGCGATGTTGTCATGCGCGTGCACCACGACGCGGCCGCCTTTCGACGGATCGCCATGCACGATCCTCAACTCGCCGTCCGCCTGCATCCAGTCGATCTGCGAGATCGGAAAGCGGTCGCGCATCGATCCCCAGTAGCCATGTTCCTCGACCTCGCCGCTGACGCCGTCCATGATCGCGCCGACGCCCGGAAAAGCGTCGGTGAACGCGTACAGCGTTTCGAACTGCTCGGCACGCGGCGCCACGATCTCGCGGAAATAGCCGACTCCGTCGGTGAGACGTTCTTCGGATTCCCACCATTCGGCGAGCGCGGGCGACGTGACCCAGCGTTGGTACGCAGCCGGGTCGCGCCAATAGCCAACGACGATCAGGTTGTCATAGCCCTCGTTGTCGGTATGCTGCGTCAGATCGTGATTCGCGGGCCCGTCCACCGCGCCGAAATCGGCGACTATCCGGCGCAGCGCGGCCAGCGCGGCGGTACGCTTGCCGGCGCCGCGATACTGCACACCGAAGTAGCCCATTACGACCTGCTGCAGGTCCTCGGCCGCGCGGGCGACGTACATAGGGAACGGCGGCTGGTAATCGTCGTCGACGCGGCGCGACAATCTACGCGGACAGACCAGGTGTTTGTCGATGGCGGATTCCATGAGTGACCTCGCTATAAAATGAAGGACATGTTGAGAAACAAAAGGTAAGGATGGCGAACAGGTGTGACCCGAACTCGACGTCAAAAGATATGGGCGTAGCGCAGCCCGACAAGGAGGCTATCCTTCGTCCCGTTACGCACGCTCAAGTCAGTGCCGAGCTGAATCTGCACCTGGTCAGCCTTGGTCACGAACTTCGCCGCGGTCAGCCGCAAGCGCGTCGTGCGCAGCGCGTCGTGGCTGTCGATCCCGTCAACGCTGGTCTCACCGCCCCAAAACTGCGTGACGCCAAGTCCGAGTGACGTGCCCGCATCTGGCATGTAGCGAACCATTGCCTGTGCGCTGTAGCCCATGCGCTGATGCAGCGTCGCACCGCTCGGGCCATACGACGTGTTGTTGCCATACCAGATCGCGTCGCCGACGAGATCGAGCGCCCAGTGCGGCGAGAAGTGCTTCACATATGCAGCCTGGAAGTCGAGCGACCAGCGGTTCGCGCCGAAGTTGAGACTGCGGTTCTGGTCGTAGCTGCCGGTAGGCGCGTACAGATAGACGGTTGCGGCCGCAACGTCCTTCGCGTCGTTCAGGCGAAGCTTGAGCGGCGCAGTCAGGATCACATCGCCGACACCCGTTGTGGTGCCGAGCGCGCTCGCGTTGCCAAAGCCGCTAATGTGACCGAACGGCAGCAGGATCTGCGGATCGATCGTCAGGCGGTCGGTCAGCTGGAACACGTGCAGCAGACGTGCGATACCGACGTTCGACTGCAGGTCGAAGTTCGAGGTCTTGCTGCCGTTCGAATAGACCGCGTTTGTCGTCGAGTAGTTGTAGTACAGCACGCCGATCGTCGCGCCGACCGGGTACTGCTCGTAATCGCCGGGATCGACCTCGACCGCCCCCGCATAGTGCGATGCAACCAGTATCAGCGAGGCGCCGATCCAGCTCGCGATCCGCTTCAGTTTCGTTCTGTTGCCGTTGTCCATCATTCCCCTCCCCTGGATGAGCAGACACCATCGCACCCGACGTGCGAGGAACGTGCGCCGTTGCCGGGCGCCGGTATCGTGATGTACTGCGTGGTTTCTATCCAGCGGCGCGTGGGCTGCGCCGCCGATTCGCGACGACCCGTCGGGCCATCGCTCGAGAGAGAGAATAGGAAGGCAAAATCCGCGGTTCTGTCTTCTGACGGAACAAGAAGTTGGCTGGGGCGGGCTTGCGCGCCTGGCGTCACGCGCCAGCAACATAACGGATGCCATTCGCCGTCATTTGCTGCCGATGTAAAGCCGGCGCATAAGCGGGTCAGCCCCGTACACAGCAGGTTTCGCCGCCCACGTCACGATCTGCGGCCGATCGCGCGCGCGGATCCGTCCCAGCACAGTTTCCGATCCGCGCGGACAAAGCACCGCGCTTTTTCTCTTCTTACCCTGTTCGTCAGGACGTGACCGGAAATGCCGGCGTCTTCGCCCGGACACGGCGGCGGCATCGACGCCGCGACGGTCAGTTATCCCCTATCCATCACAAGGAGTCCCACCATGAGCGCGAACCCATTCGCGGAAACAACCTCGACGCCCGGCGAACGTGCCCGGGCACTATTCCGGGTCATGAAGGAAAAGAACCTGATCCCGGACGGCTATATCGAGGGCCTGACGGAACTGATGTCGACGACCTGGGATCCGGCCAACGGCGCGCGCATCGTCGCGCGTGCGTGGGTTGATCCGACGTTTCGCGAACTGCTGCTGAAGGACGGCACGGCCGCGTGCGCGCAGTTCGGCTACACGGGCCCGCAGGGCGAATACATCGTCGCGCTCGAAGATACGCCGACGCTGAAGAACGTGATCGTCTGCAGTCTGTGCTCATGCACGAACTGGCCGGTCCTGGGTCTGCCGCCCGAGTGGTACAAGGGCTTCGAATACCGCGCCCGGCTCGTTCGCGAAGGGCGCACCGTGCTGCACGAACTCGGCACCGATCTACCGGGCGACGTCGTGGTCAAGGTCTGGGACACCACGGCCGAAAGCCGCTATCTGGTGCTGCCGGTGCGCCCGCAAGGCAGCGAGCACATGAGCGAGGCCGAGTTGCAGACGCTTGTCACCAAGGACGTGCTGATCGGCATCGCACTGCCGCGCGTGAGCTGATTCGCGCCGGGCTCTCCCATCGACATTCATTTCGGAGTAAACACATGGACGGCTTTCACGACCTCGGCGGCTTCCAGGGCTTCGGCCGGGTTCCGCATTCGATCAACAGCCTCAGCTACAAGCCGGTTTTCAAGGAAGACTGGGAACATCTCGCGTACAGCCTGATGTTCGTCGGTGTCGATCAGCTGAAAAAATTCAGCGTCGACGAAGTGCGGCACGCGGTCGAGCGGATCGATGTGCGCCAGCACGTCGGCACGCGCTACTACGAGCGCTACGTGATCGCGACGGCGACGCTGCTCGTCGAAACCGGCGTGCTGACGCAAGACGAACTTGACCGCGCGCTCGGCTCGCGGTTCAGACTCGCGAATCCACCGCATTCGCCGGGGCGCGCCGCCCGCGCCGGCTCGACACAGTTTGAAGTCGGCGACCACGTGATCGTCCGCGACGAATACGTGAGCGGACACGTCCGCGCGCCGGGCTACGTGCGCGGAAAAGAAGGTGTCGTGCTGCACCGGACAAGCGAATCGTGGCCGTTCCCGGACACGATCGGCCATGGCGATACTCAAGCCGTGCACCAGCCAACCTATCACGTCGAGTTTCGCGTGAAGGATCTGTGGGGCGATGCGGCGGACGACGGCTACGTGGTTGTCGATCTGTTCGAAGGCTATCTGGAGCGCGCGCCGGCACGCGCCGAGGCCGCCGCCGTGCGGGGCGGGAAACATGCCGATGGTGTGCCCGCATGAACACGCTTGCGTCATTACGCGCGCCGGACGACCCGGCGGCACGGATCCCGGTCACCGTGCTGTCCGGGTTCCTCGGTGCGGGAAAAACGACGCTGCTGAACTACATCCTGCACAATCGCGCGGGGCTGAGGGTCGCGGTGATCGTCAACGACATGAGCGAAGTGAACATCGACGCAGACGACGTGCGGCGTCACGTCGAACTGCATCGCGGCAATGACGAACTCGTCGAGATGAGCAACGGCTGCATCTGCTGCACGCTGCGCGCCGATCTGCTCGAGCAGATCAGCGTGCTCGCGCGGCGGCGCCGCTTCGATTACCTGCTGATCGAATCGAGCGGCGTCTCGGAGCCGATGCCGGTCGCGGAGACGTTCGCGTTTCTCGACCAGCGCGGCTTCTGCCTCAGCGAACTCGCGCGACTCGATACGCTCGTCACCGTCGTCAACGGCGAGACGTTCGAGGCGATGCTGGCATCGACGGAGCCGGTCGCAGCCGGCAACGAAAACGGCGCCGAGACGCGCAAGCTCTCGGATCTGCTGATCGAGCAGGTCGAATACACGAACGTCATCCTGGTCAGTCGGCTCGACCGGATCGGTGCAGCGGGTTTCGACCGGCTGCGTGCGGCGCTCGCGTTGCTGAATCCGTCCGCGCGGATACTGCCGATGGCGAACGGCAACGTCGATCCGTCGGAGGTACTGAATACCCGCCGGTTCAATCTGCCCGCGCTCGTCGAATCGCCGGGCTGGATGCAGCGGATGCAAGCCGACGAGCGGCCCTCGGAATCAGAGTCGTATGGGATCGCGTCATGGGTCTATCGCGAGCGCGCGCCGTTTCATCCGGCGCGTCTCCTCGCCTGGTTACATCGAACGTGGAGCAACGGCCGCCTGCTTCGCTGCAAGGGCTATTTCTGGATCGGGCATTGCCATGTCGATATCGGCATGCTTGTGCAGACCGGCGGCCGCTTTCAGTGGGGCTACGTCGGCCGTTGGTGGCGCTTCGTTCCGCAACCGGACTGGCCGCGCGATGACTATCGCCGTCAGGGCATACTCGACAAGTGGGAGGAGCCGGTCGGCGATTGCCGGCAGGAAATCGTGTTTATCGGACAGGCAATCGACCACGACCGGCTGCGGCGGGAACTCGATGCATGTCTGATAAGCGTTTCCGAAATCGACGCGGGCCCGTATGAATGGGCGCGTCTGCCGGGTGCCGAGGCGTTCGACGCGCAAGCGCTCGCGGGACAGCTATGACGTTTGGCAACACCGGCCCTTCACGCGGCGCCGCCCTTTCGCGATCCGTACCGATACGAGGACATGTTTCGCGCAGTACTTGAACACGCCGAGAAGCAAAAGCGGCTGCGGGCAAAGGGAAGCTGAGTGAGCAGCGGATCTGGCGCGTCTTCACCGTGAATTGGCGACAGTCACGCTAAAAAGCGACATGCCAATCGCCAATCCGTTGCTATTCTCTGCCGGCGATCACGCCAGCTCGACAGCCAGCGCGGTGGCCTCACCTCCGCCGATGCAGAGTGACGCGACGCCCCGCTTCGCGCCATGTTTTTTGAGCGCTGCGAGCAGCGTCACGATGATCCGTGCGCCCGATGCGCCAATCGGGTGACCTAAGGCACACGCGCCGCCATGAACATTGACCTTCTCGTGCGGCAAGCCGAGATCACGCATGGCGATCATCGTCACCACGGCGAATGCTTCGTTGATCTCCCACAGGTCGACCTGATCCGGCCTCCAGTCAAGCTTTTCCAGCAATCCCTTGATTGCTCCAACCGGCGCGGTGGTAAAGAGGGACGGCAGCTGAGCAAAGGTGTTATGCGCCCGAATCGTGGCGATGGGACTCAAGCCGCGTTTCTCGGCTTCCGAGCGACGCATCATCACCAACGCAGCGGCGCCGTCCGATATCGAAGACGAATTGGCCGCCGTCACCGTACCGCCGTCCCGGAAGGCCGGCTTCAAGTTCGGTATCTTGTCCGGCTGGGCCTTGCCGGGTTGTTCGTCGACGGCAACCACGGTATCGCCCTTGCGCCCTTTCAGCACGACAGGTGCGATCTCATGGACGAAGCTGCCGTCGGTACTGGCCTTCAATGCCCGCGCCAGCGAGGTCGTGGCAAACGCGTCTTGCTCCTCACGGGTGAACTGATAGGTCTGCGCGCTATCCTCGGCAAATGTACCCATCAGACGGCCCCGATCATAGGCATCCTCCAATCCGTCCAGGAACATATGATCGATGAGCTTGCCATGACCCATGCGATATCCGCTACGCGCTTTGTCCAACAAGTACGGGGCATTGGACATGCTTTCCATGCCGCCCGCCACCATCACACGGTTAGTCCCGGCCAGCAGCAGATCGTGTGCGAACATCGCCGCCTTCATGCCCGAGCCGCACATCTTGTTGACAGTTGTGCATCCCGCCGAATCGGGAATGCCAGCGCCGCGCGAAGCCTGGCGCGCCGGCGCCTGGCCGAGGCCGGCCGGCAGCACGCAACCCATAATCACTTCCTCGACCTGATCAGCCGCGAGGCCGGCACGCTCGATTGCGGCGCGAATGGCGACAGCGCCGAGTTCCGGCGAACTGAGCGATGCGAAATCTCCTTGCAGCGCGGCCATCGGCGTGCGCGCAGCTCCAACTATCACGACAGGATCTTGTGTAGACATTGCTTCTCCGTAAGTGCTCGAGTTCGAGTGCCGGTAGCAACTTCATCAACGCGGCGCCAGCCGCAGAGCGCCGTCCAGACGGATGACTTCGCCGTTCAGCATGGTGTTTTCGCAAATGTGCATGACGAGCGCGGCGTACTCGGATGGGCGGCCCAGCCGCGCAGGGAATGGCACGCTTTGGCCGAGGGAATCCTGAACCGCTTGCGGCATGGCCGTCAGCATGGGCGTCTCGAAGATACCTGGCGCGACGGTGACGACCCGCACCCCGTGCCTGGCGAGTTCGCGCGCAACCGGCAAGGTCAGGCCAACCACGCCGGCTTTGGAGGCGGCGTAGGCTGCCTGGCCGATCTGTCCGTCGAATGCAGCGATAGAAGCCGTATTGACGAGGACGCCCCGTTCGCCGTCGGGACCAGGCGCTTCTTTCACGATGGCCGCGGCGGCGAGGCGGATCATATTGAAGGTCCCAACCAGGTTGATTCCAATCGCCTTGACGAAGCTGTCGAGCCGGTGCGGTCCCTCCCTGCCAAGCACTTTTTCGCCGGGCGCCACGCCCGCGCAATTGATCAAGCCGTGAAGATGTCCGAAACTTTCAAGCGCTGCGTCGACTGCGGCCTGGCCGTCGGCCTCGCTGGTGACATCGGTGGTGATGAAGCGAGCCTGGGCGCCCAATTCCGACGCGACGCGCTCTCCGGCCGCCTTGTTGATATCCGCGCAGACAACATAAGCGCCGCTGGTCACGAGCTGGCAAGCCACGGCAGCGCCCAGACCGGACCCTGCGCCAGTCACCAGAAAAACATGGTCCTTAACCTGCATATTCCACTTCCGTATTCTCAAAGCATTGATCGAACCCGCACGGCGTAACAACTCACTCCGCGGTCTTTACGGCGGCTTGAGCCCTCTCGTTATTGCGGAGAATGAAGCGCTGGATCTTGCCGCTGGGTGTCTTGGGCAATTGCTCCACAAACGAAATCTCGCGCGGATAAGCATGCGCCGACAGCCGTCGTTTGACGTGCTGGCACAATTCGTCCGCGAGGGAGTCGGACGGCTCGATGTCGGCTCTCAGCACCACGAAGGCCTTGACGATCTCCGTGCGTTCCGGGTCCGGCTTGCCGATCACCGCTGTCTCCACCACCGCCGGGTGCTCTATCAACGCGCTCTCGACATCGAACGGACCGATTCGGTAGCCAGACGACGTGATGACGTCGTCGTTGCGTCCAACGAAGCTGATATGTCCATCAGCTTCCAGTTCGACTGTATCGCCCGTCCGGTAGTACCCGCCTTCAATCGCGGGGGTCGGCTGATTCAGGTAGCCGGTAAACCACATAAGCGGCGAGCGCGCGATATCCAACGCAAGAGTGCCCGGCACGTTGGGCGGAAGCTCGCGGCCTTCGTCGTCGAGCACCACAACGTGATGACCGAGCAAAGGCAAGCCGGTCGACCCCGGATGGACGGCATGGTGCAGACCGTGATGGTTGCTCACCACCATGCCCAGTTCAGTCTGGCCGTAATGATCGTATATCGGCGCTGCGAGATGTTCGTCGAACCAGCGGATCACTTCCGGGTTCAGCGGCTCACCCGCGCTGCTCACTGCGCGCAGGGTTCCTTTCACGGCGGCTGCGGCCGCCTCGCCTGCCGCGATGAGCAGACGGTAGGCAGTCGGTGCGCCGGCAAGATTCGTTATTTCGTGATTCTTGATGATCCGATAGGTGCTTTCAGCGGAAAAAGGACCGTCGTAAAGCGTGGTGGCATGCCCCAGCAGCAATGGTCCGGTCACCGCATAGTAAAGACCGTAGGCCCAACCCGGATCGGCAATGTTCCAGAATTTGTCGCCCGGCCGCAGGTCGACTGCATCGCGCATGTAGACATAGAACGCGAGCAACGCCCGCAGTGGCACCGGCACGCACTTGGGCAAGCCGGTGGTGCCCGAGGTCGACATCATCATGAACAGGTCCGTGCCGCGCCGCATGACCGGTTCGAAATCTTTGCCCTGGCGCGCCAGTTCCGCATGGAAATCGGCGTCGCCCGACCGCACAGTCTCGTTGCCGTCCAGACGAGTCACGACGGCGGCCGCAGGCGCGTCGGCGACTTCATCCAGTTTTAGCCGGTTGTGTGGATCGGTAACGACCAGCCTGGCCCCACTCATCCGCAATCGATGTTCAATGGCCTTGGGCCCGAATGCGGTGAAGAGCGGTTGATAGACAGCACCGGCCCGCCACGTTCCCAGGATCGTGATCACCAACTCAGGGGTGCGAGGCAGCAACCCCGCGACCACGTCACCGGCGCCTATGCCGCGAGAGGTCAGGAAGCCGGCGAACCGGGCTGAGTGTTCCCGCAGTTGCTCAAACGTATAGGTCGCGCGGCGGCCATCTTCGCTTTCCCATTCCAACGCTATGCGCCCAGGCGCGACGTGCCGGTCGCAGCATTCAATGCAGGCGTTGATTCCGTCCTCCAGACTCCCTTCCAGTGCAGCCGCCATGTCTTCGACCCGAAAGCCTTCTCGTGCGTCAGCGTAGGCGGTCAGGCTTTCGCTCCATCCGTCTTTGCAATCACTCATACCGTCTCCTTCATACCATCTTTCGAATTTTTGGGCGTCACGCCTAGCCTTCAAATCCACTATACAGCGGCAAGATATGGCAATCTATGACCAAAGAGGCCGAGTTTTTCGGCCGATATTGCCATGTGACCCAAATACGAAATAAGGACGGCATGAAACTGCGCACCATCTCAGCGTCGTTTGTCCACGAGGCACTGGAATGCGCACGTAGCTACGGGACGCCCACCGAACCGTTGCTAGCCGCGGCTGGCCTGCCACCTTCGGTGCAGGAGCCCGTGTCAGCCGAACACTACGGTGCCCTCTGGTTAGCCATTGCGCGGGCGATGGACGACGAGTTTTTCGGATTGGGCGAGCGCCCAATGCGGGTCGGCAGCTTCACGCTGCTGTGTCATTGCGTGCTGCACGCCGGCACGCTGCAGCAGGCGCTGCAGCGTGCGTTGCGCTTTCTTCGCGTGGTACTGGACGATCCGTTCGGCAAGCTGGTGACGGCAGATGGTCTTGCGCAAATTGTTCTGACCGATTGCGGTGCGGCACGTTCGGCTTTCGCCTATCGAACCTACTGGATCATTCTGCACGGCATAGCGTGTTGGCTGGTTGGGCGCCGGATCCCGTTACGTCTGGTCGATTTCCGTTGTGCCGAACCGGGTCGTAGCGCTGACTATCGCGTATTTTTCGGCGCACCTGTCCGGTTCGATCAACCAGTGAGTCGCCTCACCTTCGACACGGCTTTTCTTAAACTGCCGACTATCCGGAACGAGCGCGCGTTGAAGCAGTTTCTGCGCGGTGCGCCGGCCAACATCCTCGTGCGGTATCGTTATGACGCGGGTCTTGTCGCCGACGTTCGCGGGCGTCTGCAGCAGCTATCGCCCGCCGCATGGCCAAACTTCGAGGAAATGGCGCGGCAAGTGCGCTTACCGGAATCCACGTTGCGTCACCGCTTGCAGCAGCAGGGGCAAACGTACACCTCGATCAAAGATGAGATCCGCCGGAGTCTCGCGATCGACTGGCTGGTGCATAGCACGCGAAGCGTCAGCGAAGTAGCCAGCGAACTGGGCTTTACCGAGCCAAGCGCGTTCCATCGCGCCTTTAAAAAGTGGACGTCCAGAAGTCCGGGTGCGTACAGGCGTGATGCCGGTCGTGCGTCATGACCTCGACTGACAAGGGTCCGTAGGCGCTAGGCCGTCACAGCATCGGCTTGGCCGCGAGCGGGCCGATGTTGCCGAGGCTAAGCACGGCCGTGCCGTTCGTCACGACGCCTACGAGGTTGGCGCGCGAGGTGTACTGCTACGCAAGATGTCCATCACGCAGGGCGTGGATGCCGGCGGCGAGAATCTAAACGTGCAGCAGAAATTCGCCTGCCGAAAAGACGGATGCGGGATCTCGGCATGCCATGCGCCGGACCCTGAGATACAACTTCACGGCCGGCGAGTGCGAATCAAGCGAACATCGCTGCTGCTTCATTCAATGGGTTCATATGGCAAACCAACGTAGTTTTCCGCGATCGTCTTGAGCCCTGCGTCGGAAGTCGTATAGTAGTCGTAGTCGGTACGCTGCATGCGCTTGTCGAAGGCGTCGCGCTCTGAAAACTCGTGCAGGAGGTTGGTCATGAACCACGAGAAACGCTCCGCCTTCCACACGCGGCGCAGCGCGATCGGCGAATACTTTTCCAGTAGATCGGTACGGCCGTCGCGGTAGACACGACTCAAAATCCGATACAACGTGCTCACGTCGCTTGCGGCGAGATTCAAGCCCTTCGCGCCGGTCGGCGGCACGATATGCGCCGCGTCGCCAACGAGAAACAGCTTGCCGTACTGCATCGGCTCAACCACATAGCTGCGCAGCGGCGCGATACTCTTCTCAAGCGACGGGCCGGTGACAACCTTCTCCGCCACGTCCTGCGGCAGGCGCGTTTTCAACTCTTCCCAGAAACGTTCGTCGGACCAGTCTTCGACTTTCTCGGTCAACGGCACTTGCAGGTAGTAACGGCTGCGAGTCGTCGAACGCTGGCTGCACAGCACAAAACCGCGCTCGTGATGCGCGTAAATCAGTTCGTGATTGACAGGCGGGGTATCGGACAGCATGCCGAGCCAGCCAAACGGATAGACGCGCTCGTAATGCGTGAGCACTTCCGCAGGGATCGTCTTGCGCGAAACGCCATGAAAGCCATCGCAGCCCGCGACGTAATCGCAATCCAGACGGCATGTCTCACCGTCCTTTTCGAATGTGACGTAAGGCGCTTCGCCTTTCACGTCGTGCAACTGAACATTAGCCGCTTCGTAGATCGTGGTCGCGCCGCTTGCCTCGCGCGCCGCCATCAAATCGCGCGTCACTTCGGTCTGGCCATACACCAGCACCGACGAGCCGCCAGTGAGCTGCTTCAGGTCGATCCGGTCACGTCGCCCACCGAACACCAGTTCGATGCCGTCGTGAACCAACCCTTCCGCGTCCATACGCTCGCTCACGCCCGCTTCGCGCATCAGGTCGACCATGCCCTGCTCGAGCACACCCGCACGGATTCGGCCGAGCACGTATTCGCCGCTTTGACGCTCAAGAATGACGTTGTCGATGCCCGCCTTGTGCAACAACTGTCCCAAAAGCAGGCCGGACGGCCCGGCGCCGATAATCGCTACTTTGGTCTGCATAACCTATGTCTCCTGTTTCCTCTACACCGTGACTTCTAATTTACTCTTTGAGCCCCAATAACTGGCGCTACGGTTGAATTGCATTTTTCTAGAAATACGCAGCGCTGATAAGGCAATTTTTTCGATTAAAATTGGACTTTTAGAAAGTCCTATGCGGGCCGATACCTCGGGGATGAATTCATGAAGCATCCGGCGCAGCACGACATCCCCGTCTTCAATTTATACGGCGAAGGGCCTGACTGGAGCACGCTCGATTTGCTGCACTGCGAGTCGATACCCGAGCGAAGCAGTTTGCACGACTGGGAAATCCGGCAGCACCGGCACGCGGACCTCGCCCAAATCCTGTACGTTCAGAAAGGTGTGGCACAGCTCGACATTGAGGGCGAGAGGACAACGATAGACACGCCATCGGTCCAGGTCGTCCCGCCGATGTGCGTGCATGGCTTCCATTTCTCTCCGGAAGTCGACGGATACGTGGTTACTATCGCCGCGCCGCTGATGAACTGGCTTCAGCAGCAGATCGATGCGCCGCGCCGCGTGCTTGAGCGCCCCGGCTGTTATTCGGTCGGCAACGACCTGCCTTACATGAACACGCTATGCGACCGGTTGAATCAGGAATACAGCCTTCCCGCGCCCTCAAGGGACCTGATGCTCCGGTCTCTCGTGAGCGCGCTCGTCGTATGGGTCAGTCGTCAGGATCAACAAGGCGAGGAAAGGGGCGAACCTCAGGATCGTGGCCAAGCCTATGTGAGGGCATTCTCCGGCCTGATCGAAAAACATTACCGCGAACATTTTCCAATCAGCCGCTACGCCGAACGCCTGGGCGTGACGCCGGTGCATCTGAATATGGTATGTCAGCGAATAGCCGGCAAAAGCGCGCTCGCCCTCGTCCATCAACGATTGCTGCTAGAGGCCAAGCGCAGTCTCACCTACACCGCACTCAATATCAATCAGGTATCCGATTTTTTGGGCTTTACGGAGCCCGCGTATTTCACCCGGTTCTTCAAGCGATTCACTGGCGTGACGCCAAACGCTTTTCGCAAGCGAAGATGATTTCACCGTTGCCAGCATCCGGCTGCTGCACGGCAGGAAATGAACCAACGTTGTCCAAGCGCCTCCGAAAGCGTCGTGCCCCTTGTCTGCACCCGACGTAATTTCTACGTTCGCCCCCTGTGGCATGATCCTCGGCCGTCCACCTTCTATGTCCGCTTCGTACATCTGGTCGAACAGTCGATCCATCTTCGCGAGCGCTTCATTCGCCATCACGCGGATCGAACGTAGTGGATGCGGCTTCGGGACGAAGTCGTCCAGCTTGCGCAGTAAAAACAGACTCTCGGTCAACGTATCGCCGCCGCGCATATTCTCGATCGGGCAAGTGATAGGCCATCTATCAAGCCTCGATAGCTCTGCGCGACGACGTGTTTCAGCGATACTTCAGCAACCTCCAGCAAGCAAAGACGCTGATGAAGCCGCACATCTTTATGGGGCCGCGCCAAAGCCGGGGCTCTATGCCGCGATATGGCACGCGTGATCGTTGACCGCGAGCGCCGGATAGCTGTCCCCGCCGTTGCGATAGCGCAGGTCCGACAGATCGAGCCGTCGCTGGTTCGCGAATGCATTGCGCTCTAGCGCTGCGATCTGCTGGTCGTACAGCAGGCAATCTGCGAGCAAGCAATGGGGAAGAATGAATAGAAATTCAGCGAATCTCATGCAGGTCCGTCAGCTCGCTCATTCGCGCTCCCGCCTCCTGCATCTCAAGCGCGTTGACTGTCGGCCAACCGCGTACCGACAACGCAATTCCGGCCCATGGCTTTTGCGGCGTATAGCGCGGCATCCGCTTTTCCCAACATGTTCGCCAATGTGTCGCCTTCCTGGTACTCATCGACGCCGGCACTGAAGGTGTAGGTGACTTCGCCTGACGCAACAGCCAGACGTGATGCTGCAATACGGACGCGAAGCTGGTCCATCAGGCGAAAGGTGTCGACCTGCCCGGTGGACTGAGACAGGATTGCGAATTCCTCTCCGCCGAGGCGGCCGAAGACGTCCCCGCGGCGCAAGCCGCTTGACACGGTGGAAGCGAAATGCGCAAGTACCTGGTCGCCGCCGGCATGCCCGTGTTCGTCATTGATTGCCTTGAATTTGTCGAGGTCCAGAATTGCAATAGACAGCCGCAAGTTCGAGTTCCTGGCTTCAGCCAGCAATGACTCCGCCCGGGCAAGGAAAGCACGGCGCACAAGCGCACCCGTGAGCCCGTCGACATTTGCCAGGCGTTCCATACCCTCAGCCATCCGGTCGTGAGCAAGCATGACCACGCCAATCGAAAGACACGGCAGCGCTAATATGGCAAGACCGATGAATGCAATGTTTATCGGCGTCGGCGCCAGAAAGGCGGTCTGATGCTCCCATCCCACTACACAGGCGATACTGCGTGATGCGTGGACAGCCGCGCCGAGGAATGCCGCACCCGCCAAAAACTGATAGCAATATTTCGGTCTGCCCGGCGGCCGCAACCTGAACACAATCCAGCCAATGGCGAGACGGGCATACGCAAGAAACGCCGATAGCAAAGCAATTCTGGCATTGACGTCTGGCGACAGGTATCCCCAATAGATAATACCGAGCAGCACCACACCGTACGCGACGTACTCCAACGAGTGGGCAGGCCGAAGACCAAAGAACTGCCGACAGCCTTGCAACATCAAAAGCGCCGCGGCCCCGAGCAATGCACTTGCGACAACTATGGCCAGCTGTGCAGGCGCGGGTGCCTGCAGTGCGAGAAGGACGAGCGCTACGACTACGACGGCGTTTGCGCCAATCCAGCGACGCAACCCTTGTATTCCCACGTGCAGCAGCGAACCAAACACCGCCATGCTCACCAAGCAGGACATGATTGCAACAACCAGGAGGCTGACGAGGCTGAACATACCTATTGGCGCGAAGTCGAAACTCACAGCGATATGGATTAGAGGGCATCAAAGCGCGCGGCCATGTAAAAGCGCTCCACGGGGCTTTTCGCCTTGAGTCGCAGAGCAAGGGCCCCCTCATGCGTTTACGGCAGGCGGCTGGCGTTCTTGAATCCTCCGCGGATTTCCATATCGGCGAACAGACTTCCCACGGGGTGAAACTTCATGGATACGGGCATCTTCCGCAGCACACTAGCCGTCAACGCTCTTTAGCGTATCGCAGCTTCAAAATCGACGAAATGTCACATTGGAAAGAGCGGCGCAGTTGCCTTCACAAAGCTCGGCACGACGTATGTCGCGGCGATAGTATGGAATGCCGCTCAACGTCGGGAAAGTTTTCCTGAGGCACCGGCGAAGCAGCGACGACATCCGAAAAATCACCGCCAGCGGTCAGCCATGCCGGCCGGGCGGGCCCAAGTGCAGCTATGCATTGCGTGTCGGGCGGCCGCGTATCGGCTCTCCCTCGGGGATAACGGCTCGCGAAATTCGCCATGACCCTCGGTTCGCAATTCGCACGGGGTTAGAACCACCCCAAGCTTGTCAGGACGGTGCCTCCTGGCGGTTTCGCCGGTAGCGTTCAATCGTCTCCAACAGAGTTTCGAATAGCATCGCATCGGAGTTGGAAATCGAACCCGTGCGCGTGTGCAGCACCAGACCGGAGCGCTCTACCTCCGCGAGTACGAGGAGTATGAACGGCATGTCACTCATAGCCAGGTCGCTGTAGGACCCAAGATTCAGCACGTCGGCAATTGATACGAGGTTGACGAAGCGCTCGACGGAAAGCGTCTTGACCTGGTCAGCCATGACGGCGAAGTAAGTCCGCCAGTTCGCAATGAAAGTATCGCGATTCCTGCCCTCAACTTCGATATTCCGTATCCCTCATGCGAAGAGTACTGGGGGCTGAATATTGCTCGTCGTGAGTGGGCACGGTGATAACGAGAAATGCTGTCGATGGAGAAACTGAAGTCCCTGCTCCCCTGCATCTTCCACAATCATCATCTCGCGACGACAGAATGGGCATCGCGCCATTTGCCCGTCAGCATCGTGTAATTTGAGTTCCTCCAGGTACGAGGCAGCATCCACATATCGTTCCTCCTGATGATGCACTGCAAGTGACAAGTGAATCTTTGGAATTTTCAAAGTTGGGGGCTGCGGCAGCATCGACGCAGCCCTTATGTTCCACAGCGTTGTCATGTCACCTACTGCGCACCGACCCGGTATCCGTCGTTCAGCGTCTTCAGAAAAGCGATGATGTCGTGAATATCGCTGTCAGTCATCGCCGGCTTGTCGCCAGGTTTCCGGTCGAAGGGGGCGTCCTTATCGTCGATGTTCGCATGAAACCGCATCGGCAAGTCATCGTACTGACGAGTCTTCCCATCCGCGCCGCGCGGATAAAACTTCTGCGGAGCGGTATTACGTTCGTTGTAGAACGCCATGACGTCCTCAAGCGAGGTATACACACCATTGTGGAAAAATACCTTGCGCGTCGACACGTTCCGTAGCGTCGGCGTGAGGAACATCCCGCAATATTGCGTCTGGTCTTTCAGGTCCGTTCGGAAAGGACCGCAGATGCCCATGTCGAAGAAACTCTGGTCTTTGTTGGCCGCAAGATGGACGTTGCGGGGCACACCGAGCGCTTCATACTGGTAGTCGGTAAACATTGGCGGCAGGCCGTCAGCGCCCGGTTTCGAGAGGTGGCAACCCGCACAGTTCGCCTTGTCCGGGTCGTTGAACAGACGCAGTCCATGCAGTTCCGCCTGACTCAGCCGAGCCTTCCCTTCCAGCCAATAGTCGTACTTGCTGGTGTACGGATGAAACGACTGCTCTTCAACCTGATAACGCGCTACTGCAAACATCGCCTCGGACATCGCAAGCGTCGTGTTCTCAAACACATGCGCGCCGAAAAGCTGGGTGAAGTCGTCCTTGTACGGCGTCCGCTCGAGCTTCGCCATGACATCGGCGATGTTCGCGTTCGCCATCTCGACCGGATTAAGCAGTGGGCCTGATGCCTGCGCCTGGAGCGTATCCGCGCGGCCGTCCCAGAACATCCCGCCCTGCGGAACCATCGCTGGCGCCGCCGGAGCAACACCCGCGTTCTTTTGCGCCCGCGCGACGCCTGCAGCCTGACTCGCAATCTTCGCCAGGTCGGGAGCGTTGTCCGCGTCTCCGGCGTCGGGGCCGATGCTGAAATTCGGCTGCCGGTAGAGGTACATGAGCGACTGTGGCGGCCGGTAGCCTTCCTGCGACAATGAGGCACCACCTAACTGGACAGCCAGGTTATTGGCGGGCCCGTATGCATGCTCCGGGCTATGGCAGGAGGCGCATGACTGGCGGCCCGACGCGGAAAGTGTCGGGTCGAAGAATATCTTCTTCCCAAGTTGCGCCGCTGCACTCAATTGAGGTGGCGCAACAGGACGCTGAAGCTCGATGGGATTCGGGTTCGCGCCAGTGAGGTTTTCCACAACCAAGCCGACTGCTGCAGGCACGCGTGACGGATACAGCAGCGCCCAGCCGCAAAAACCGACTGCGGCGACAGCCGCCGCTGCGACAACCCGTTTAAGCGTGCGTCGAATGCGGAACTGCGGCTGTCTCTGAGGACTTGTTTCCGTAGAAGGAACTGAGGAGGCGGGCATATGAGCAACGACGAGGAAATCTGAAAATGAAAAATGTTGCCAACCCAAAGGGCTGGCAACACCGAAGTACTCTTCCGTTTCGCATCGGTGCCAGGCACCGATGCGAAGGGCGGAGTTCAGATGGCAGGTACGGAGGAGACGACCGAGCCCAGGTTCGGGTCGACGAACACCGTCGGGTTGTTACCCGCGCCGCTGAAGTTGAACAGACCCATGATGCTGCCGGCCGTCGCATCGAACGAACCGCCGCCGATGCGTTGGCTGCCCAGCCAGTTGTCTTCGATGAAGCGAACCACGGATGCCTGGCTAATCGGCGTGTGGTCAACGTAGTTCACCTTTGCCCACGGCGAAATCACGAGGAACGGAATACGCGTGCCCGGGCCGCAGCGTCCATTGACCGCCGCACCATTCACGCCGTTCGGAGCCGTTCCCGTACCGCACTTGCCGGCGCCGTTCAACTGGTCCGCCTGAGCGTCGAACGACGGGCTCGTGGGATTCGCATAGGCATGGTCGTACCAGCCATCCGAATCGTCCCACGCTACGATAACCGCCGTGCTCTTCCAGTCAGGCTGCTGCTGCAGGAAGTTGACTACCTTTGCCGTGAAGGCCTGTTCGTCGAGCGGGTCCGAGTAGCCAGCATGGCCATCCTGGAATGCCGGGGCCTTGATGAAGCTGACCGACGGATAGTTCCCGGCCTTCACCGCGGCGAAGAAATCGTCAGAGTCGTACTGGTGGTTTGCCGGGTCAACTGTCTTGCCGTCGGACTGGAGCGTATAGCCGATGGCTGCTGTCGCGCTAGGACGCAAATGCTGCGGGTTTGACGTCGACGCGTAGTACTGGAACCAGTTGTGGTGCGGGATGTAATCGGCAGTCGCTTGACCGACCGCCGGGGTCACTGTACTGCGTTTGCAGCCGGTCGTACCGTTGCTGTTGGTCGTCGACAGGTTGAAGCCGCCCATGAAGCCGCCCCACGTGATGCTCCTGGCGTTAAGCAGGTCGCCGATGTTCTTGCCAGACATCAGAATCTGGTCGGTCGTGCTGGAGCACAGGTCGTTTGCCGGGTCGACGTCATTGATGAGGGTAATGCCCCCTTGACCGTCGTTGACGTAGTAAGAATGCGAAGCCGTCGTGAGATTGAATGGCTGCTGGCTTGTCTTGACCAGTTGCACGCCGTTGGTCTGGCCGGCGATAACTTCCAGTGCACCCGGCGTCGACGGTCCGAACGTATCCGTGTAAGCGTTGTCGCTCATCGCAAAGTGCTGAGCATAGTTCCACATGGCAGTAACGGTGTTGCCATCGTAGTAACCCATTACCTGTCCAGTTGTACCGAAGGCGCCTGCGCCACCACTCGAACCCTTACCCGTGAACTTCGGGAACAGGTCCGCCGCGCCATTGTTATACGCTTGCTGTTCCGCCGTATAAGCGTGGTTCTGGTCGGCCGTTGCCGCCTGCGTCCGGTCCAGCCGGAACGGATTCGCAGCGCCCGTGCCGTTCAGTGTATTGATGAAGTTGGGGTTATTGGTCAGCAGTGTGCCGCTCAGACCATTCACCGACGGCGTGCCTGCGGCAGCCGTGAACGCGGGTTCACCCGACGGATTAGTCGCATTCGGGTAGGTTGCGAAGTAGTGGTCGAAAGAGACGTTTTCGTTGTAAATCACAACGACGTGCTTGATGGGTGTTGCCGTCGTCAACTGATTTTGTGCGCTCACGGGCGTCAGCCCATTCGAGCCGCTGCCACCGCATGCGTACAGTGAGACCGCCATTGCGATGCCTGATACACCAAACAGGAAAGCTCGGGTAAACATTCGAGTTAACTCCGGATATCGTTTTGCTATTTATTTTTCGTCCGCTGTTTCATCGCGAAATAAGCGGGCGCGCGGGGAACGTCAAAAACCACGCTTATTGAAACATCCAGTCGTTACCGGGAAATGGCGTTTTATTTACCCAACCCTTACGCCTTGGCAGCAGCGAAAGAGTATTGAATGGTTCCTTGCGCACGGCGGAGAACGACGCTCGGGTGGTCAGGTTCATCGCGGAATTGCGCTCAGCTTTCGCAGACAAGACCGTTGACGACGAAGCAGGCGCAGTAAAGCTGGCAACCCGGGTTTTATGCCAAAGAAAACGGCCGCGCTGATGGCGCGGCAAGCCCAGTGACCGAAAATGCCTGGCGCGTCACCGATGACATACCGGACAGGCGATATTGCGGCGGCTGCGATGGTGGATGCGTCGGACAGGGTGTTGGTTGCAAAGAGTGGCTGCAACGAAAGGCATCAGGGAGAACTTGTGAAGAGAATTGGATTGGCAGTTAACGATGATGCTCGCGCCGCCGCGTTTGCGGCCGGAGTCTATACCGAGGTTTGGAATCCGCCAGAGGCACGTGCGACAGCCCCACACAGGGTCAGTGCTGCACACAAGGTCGCAGTTCATCGTCATGCCGTTTCCCGTGCAGTGAAAGTGCACACGCGGCGGATGCCTACATCTGCACCTGGGCTCGTGGCGAAGCAAAACAATATGCAAAAGACTGTGCGAGCAGACGAACCAGACATTGCGGAGATTCCGCGGCAAATAGCGCCTGAGGGCAATGTGCTTCGCATTGATTCCCGCGGCATTTCCGCCGAGGTAACACGCTAATCGAGTCGGCGAGCCATAGTTGTTAAACGGAGTGGCGGCACGCAATCCTTCCACAGGAAGACATTTGGGCGCCGGAACGTCATGCGACAAGCGGCGAAGGTCGCCGGGTAAGTCCGCTCTTCGCAATTTTTTGCGGTGCCAACTAGTCGTCGGGACCAAGGATGACGTCGATTGACGCCTGACCAGCGATCTCCGCGACGAAGTAAGCCCAACGGCGCGAAAACGGTCCACCGCGAACCTTGATACGCACGCCTAGCGCCGCTACTCCGCGGGCGGGCGTCGGTCCCTGTATGCGAAACCACGCGTCAAACATATCTTCGGAAGTCGGCACCAGGTCAACGTCGATCTCAAACCCGCGATAGTTCACCGTTCTCTGCATACTGATCCTTCACATTCCACAATACGGCTCAGTCTGCTGCTTCACAGGCTCTGCACCGCACCCACGTAGCTCTTCGTCGCGTCTTTCAGTTGCTGTGCCGCGGCCTGCACAGGCGTTGGCAACTCGCTCAGCGCAAGTTGGGTGACAACACCATCCAGCCTCCTGCGAAGCTCTATCACGAGATCCATGACACTGGCGTCGCCGACACGGCGACGATTGCTCTGCCGGGAACCTACCAGCGAGCAATCGACAAGACGGTCAACCTTGCGAAAGTAGGCTTGGGCTGCCAGACGGTGCCTTGCATGGAGCGATGCGATGTTCGACTTTGAAAGGCAATCTCTCACGACATCGACATGCATGCCGAAATGAATCTGCAAAGCGTCCGAGGCATCCGCCCGGTGAAAACATGCCACCTGGTCGAACAGCGTTTCGCCATCTCCGTCGATCAGATCAATCCAGACCTCACCGTCTTCGAGTGCCTGTCCCGAGGGATGAATCACCCGTTCGTCCTCATTGGCGGCGGCGAGCATCCGGTGGCCGTCGACATCATCAACCGTCATTTCGAAAACTTCGACCAGCTCCCCGCTTACCGCGACCTGCATGACCAATAACGCCATCTCTGCTCCTTGTGTTGCGATTGACGGGAATAGCGTTGTGTCGATCAGGCGACCGAATCCCGTGATTCGGTCGAGTGGCGCCCTGACGGGCGCGAGCTTGAGCAGCCTTGAGGCGCTTCATTGCGACGTTGTGTGATGAGTATGATTTGCGCAGATGCGACAGGCATGGCGTGCTTTCACGCATCATGCGGTGGGCATCCGTACGACATCTATATCGTACAAGCGAAATAAACTGAAAATGAAGCGAGACGGATCGTGTCGAAAAGACAAATGACGCGCACGTTGAAACGCGGCGATCAGATCGGGAGCGCATGGCTCCGCGAGGATACTAGTCAGGCAGACATGCAAAGGGCCGGTAGACCGGCCCTTGAAATACGTTACTGCGGCGAGATATTTGCGGCCTGCATACCCTTCGGGCCGCGCTTTGTCTCGTAGCTCACCTTCTGATTTTCCGCGAGCGTCTTGAAACCGTCGCCGCGAACTTCCGAGAAGTGAGCGAAGAGATCGTCGCCGCCAGCGTCAGGAGTAATGAAGCCAAAGCCTTTGCTATCGTTGAACCACTTAACAGTACCGGTATCCATGAGAATTCCCTGAGATAAAAACAACAGCTCCATTGCGGAGCGACATAAACTTCAAGGAAGAAGAGAGGATAGCGAGTACCGCGCAGAAGAGGCGGAAAATGATGATCAGCAATCGAGCTTCTTGAATATTTCGAGGCCCACGATACCTCGGCAAGCCGGTACTGTCAACGCATATCGTGAAGCGCGCTCGCTATCGAGCGACGCGTCCACTTGTCGCGAGGTCCGTTCGGTAAGGTTGTGATTAAGATTACTAACGTGTAAGTGCTGCGTCCGTCCGTTGGCCCAAGCCCATCGGCGGGACCTTACCACTTAGCGGCCATCCAAAGTGAAATGCAATGAATGACCGTAACGGGTCGAGGTCGTGTGAAAACGTATCGCTGGCACGACTGCCCAGACAGGGTGCGGAGAGGAACGTGGCGGCGATGCCACGTTTCATCCAACTGCATTGATAACACCTGAACATCAATGCTTCAAGAAAATGCACTTATCGCGTAGTTCCTTTTGCGTGAGTATCTGTATTCAAGATTCCAGCGACATTGGAACGAAAGTAAAACGCATTGGAGACACGACTATGCACAACGCACGGCGCAACTTGCGCGGCTGACGCGCTGCAAGACATTCCTGCGACCCGCCTTGTTAGGCCGTGCAGTTCCGCGGTCCAGTCGGTTCAGGCATCCGACAAAAAAACACGCCATAGCCCGGCCAAGCCGAACTCCAACGGCGTTACGGCAGCGTTTCACACCTATCGCTTACGACTGAAGCGCGTCAGCGTTGAGTCGACAGCGCCGATCGGCCTGTTTGTTTTCTATCGCAATGACCTTCAGGAGCCATTTCCATGCAAATCACCGGTATGTTGTACGGCGCACGCCTGTTGCAATTCGTCGGATTCCCAGCGAGTGAGATCCTCGGCCCGAGCGCCAGCGAGGACGAAATCAAGACGATGATTGATCGTCATCGTCAGGTTTTCATCAAGCCCGTCTTCAAGGGTGGAGTCGGAAAGAAGGGGAAGGCGGGCTTGCTCGGCCGCGCGGCCGATCTCAAGACAGCGTTGGCCGAAAAAGAGCGGTTGTACTTTGCCGAGCATACCGTCGGCCACCTGAAGGCCAAGGCAAATGGCGTGACGTTTGAAGCCGGCGTTCCGGCCCAGCATGAGGTGTACTTTTCGATCACCGATTCCACCCGCTTTCGTGCGCCCATGATGACGCTCTCGCACAAGGGCGGCATCGATATCGAAGAGGTCGACCCGAAGCATGTGGCGATGGTGCCCTTCGACGCGTTGACGGGGCTCAAGGCGTTCGTCGTGGCGAACGCGCTGAGCGAAATCGGTGCGCCGAAGGAGATCATCTCGCCGCTCGTGCAGCAGTTGCCGAAACTCTGGGAGCTCTTTCACGATTTCGGCATGACGACACTGGAGTTGAATCCGATCCGCATGCGCGAGGACAGGAACGGACGACTCACGCCGGTTGCCTGCGACTTCAAGTGCGGCTTCGATCGCGATGATCCGCGATGGACGCGCCTCGGACTGCCGCCACACCTGTTCGCGGCGGATTACTCCGATTTCGAGCAGGAGATCAATCAGTTGCGCACGCACCAGGGCCAGAGCGACGTGTATGTGATCAACGAGAAAGGCACGATTCTCGCACCCACGTTCGGCGGCGGCGCCAACTCGCTCGTCACCGAAATGCTGGGCGACGCCGCGATCATCTCGTCGGATTTCGGCGGCAATCCGCCTTACGCGAAGATGAAAGAAGTGGCCCGCATCTGCTTCAGGCACTGGCTCAAGCAGTCGAATGTGCTTTTCATCATCGGCGGCAAGTCGAATAACACCGACATCTTCGAGACGCTGCGCGCGATGGCCGATGCTCTTCGCGAACACTTCAGCGAGCATGGGCCGACGCCCCTTTACGTGGTGCTCGGCCGCGGAGGGCCGAACCTCGTGCGAGGGATGGCCGCGCTGAGAGATACATGCGATTCGCTCGGCCTGCCCTACCGGCTGTTCGGATTCGATTCCGACATCAGTGAGGTCATCCAGTACGCACGGCAGGCGGATACGTGGATGCGCGCCGGTGGCCGAGCCGAGGTCGCAGCACGGATCGGTGCATCCGCGACCGAAGCCGAAATGGCTCAAGCCTGAGGAGAGCGACATGTACAAGCAAACCAGCAACCCGTTCAAGTATTTCGTTGGCGTCAACTCGCTCGCGCAGATAGCCACGCGCGACGATCGAGTGTGCGTACTTAACATCCTGGGCGGTGAGTCCTCAGACGTGACGCCCGTCAGTCACGCGTTCTCGGGCGGCAATATTGTCTTCGGCACGGCGCCGGGCAAGGGCGGCCAGGTGCTCGCCACATCTATCGGCGATATCGCGGTGTACAACAACGTCCGCGAGGGGCTGGAAGCGGGACACCGCTTCAACTGCGGCGTAGTTTATCTACCGCCATCGGCGGCTCGCGACGGCGTCGCCGAACTGATCCGCGTCAATCCCGATCTGACGAAGATATTCATCATCACCGAGAAGATCGCCGTGCACGACGCTCGCGAAATTCGCGCGATGGGGCAGCAAGCGGGCATCGACATCTTCGGTGCGAACGGGCTCGGCGTCGCCGACTCGTGGAATCGCGTGAGAATCGGCGGAGCACTCGGCGGTGATAGTCCAGACGATTCATTGCGCAAGGGATCCATCGCCATCTTCTCGAACTCCGGCGGCTTCAGCACGACAATCGCGCAGTACCTGCGCATGAGCGGCTGGGGCACGTCGACGGTCATCTCAAGCGGCAAGGACGTGTACATCCACTACGCCGCACCGGAATTTGCGTTTGCGCTCGCCAATGATGCGCGCAGCAAGGCTGCTGTGCTCTATTGCGAACCTGGTGGCTACTACGAAGCCGATGCGGCCTTCACGAAGCCCGTGGTCGCCTGCGTGGTGGGCCGATGGAAGAGCTGCCTGACGCGAGCGGTCGGCCATGCGGGCGCGATGGCCGGCGGCTCCGACGACGCGCAAGCCAAGGAACGCTGGTTCATGGACCAGTTCGGCGTGGACCGGCTCTTCACACCCGAGGATCCATGCTGCTCGGCCAAAGGCGCGGTCGTCACGAACATCGCGCATATCCCGGCGGCGCTGACCGCCGTGATGCGCGCCAACGCGACGATGCCCGACTTCGCGCCCGAAGGCAGTCTCGCGCTCAAGCCGTGGTTCGGCTCCGACCAAGGTATCCGGCTTCCGTCCGGCCTGGCGATTCCTGTGGTCGGTGCGGTTGCCCCCTATGACGAGCAGGTCTTGCAGGTCAATCGGCAAGTCGGGTCGATTGCGCCGCGTCAGGCGCTCAAGGACGCATCGGGCGCTTCGCAGATGGATGCGAAAACGCAAGTCAGCAGCCTGCATGGCGCCTCGATGCTCGACGCAGCGACGCGTTCGCTCGAAGCGAACGTCAGCCTTGCTCTGCTTCACGAGTTCGGCGGCGAGAACGACGAGAAGCTCATTAATGTCGCGATCGCCTCGTTCGTCAATCTGCACGGAACGCCGGAACTCGCGGCGGCGCACGCCGCTCGCGAGGCCGGAAACGCGCCCAACGCGATCCTGGCCGCCGCGGCGTCGATCATCGGCCCGAATCGCCAGCGAGCGGCTCGGGATGCCGTGAAATGGATGATCGATCGCTTCTCGGCAGCCGGCCTGACGAGCGCGCTCGATGAGAACTTCGACATCGCCAGGATCGACGCGGGCGGCAGCGAGCCGTTTTTCGCAGACTCAAGCGATCCGCGCGCCGAGGCGATGCTCGCGGGACTCGCCGAGCGTGGGGCCCAGTCGGTCCTCGTCCGCTGGCTCGCGTCTCAGCCTGATCACCCGACGGCCGACGCGGTGCTGGCCGCGATCACCACGACGCTCGCGTGGGGACCGCTGATGCGCAAGCGCATCTCGCGCGTTACGGCCGAGAGCCTGCCCTGGTGGACCATGCTGTTCGGCACACTGATCGGCGCATCGGCGGACGCCTCGCGGCACCGTCCAGACGGCTTCTGCGGCTTTACCACGCAAGCTTTGCTGAACGAACTCAGCCTCACCGAAATCTGCTTTGCCGCGCTGCTCAACCTCGAGCCCGGGCCCGACGATCTGTTCGCCTTCAAGACGCTGGTCGGTCTGCTGCTCACCAACGGTCCAGGAGCCATCTCGGCGCAGGGTGCGAAAGGCGCGGTATCGGCCGACGGTCCGGAAAGTCCAGAGCGCGTGCAACTCAACAAGGCGCTGGTCGGCTTTCTCACGCATACCGGCTATACGCATGGCGGCAACGGCTATGAGGGCATCGCGTTCCTGATCGAAGCGTTCCGGGACAGCGGCCTCGCCGATCCGTCCGACCCTGTACATGGGGTTGACCTGCGCTCGCTGGCCGAGCGCTCGGTCGAGCGGTATGCGCAATACAAGGCCCGGCAGAAGCATGCCGGCAGCCTCGACATCGCGAAGCTGCCGGGCGTGAACCACCCGGTCTTCAAGGACAGGCCGGTCAACCACGATCCGCGCGAAGTGTTCATCGCGGACCTGTGCGAGAAGCGCGGCGAATACAACGTGTTCCATACGTTCTATCGCGAACTTGTGCAGGCGTTGTTCGATGCCGGCGTGTCCCGCAACGTATATTGCGTCAACGTCGATGCGGTGATTGCAGCGCTGCTGCTGAAGATGCTGTGGCAGCCGCTGCGACGTGGTGAATTGACCGAGACCGATCTGGAAACCGCCGCGTTCACGATCTTCCTCTATCCCCGCATGCTCGGATGCGCGGCGGAAATCGACGATCACCTGAACCGGGGACGCAACATGGATACCCGCACGCCTGCCTCCCAGTGCCGGTTTGTGGCCTGAGCGATTCGCCGGCTGATAACCAGAGGACATCAATCGTTCCGAAAATTGCACTTATCGTTTCGTGCCGTTCGGGCGAGTATTCGACAAACAATGATCCGCCCGAACATCACAAAGTTCAAAATTGTCAGGAGACACCTCGATGCATCCCTCCTCAAGCACCCTGCCCCCTGGGCAGTCCAAGACAACCGCCGTATTACGCGTAACGGCAGGCAACTTCCTGGAGCAGTTCGACTTCTTCCTGTTTGGCTTCTATGCAACGCAGATCGCCGCTGTTTTTTTCCCGGCAGCGAGCGAGTTCGCATCGCTGATGATGACCTTCGCCGTCTTCGGCGCGGGTTTCCTGATGCGGCCGCTCGGTGCGATCATCCTCGGCGCGTACATCGACGATGCCGGCCGCCGCAAGGGCCTGATCGTCACGCTGTCGATCATGGCGAGTGGCACCATCCTGATCGCGTTCGTGCCCGGCTATGCGACGATCGGACTCTTCGCCCCGGCGCTGGTTCTCATCGGTCGTCTGCTGCAGGGCTTCTCGGCGGGAGCTGAACTCGGCGGGGTTTCGGTGTATCTCGCCGAAATGGCGACGCCGGGCCGCAAGGGCTTCTTCACGAGTTGGCAGTCGGCGAGCCAGCAAGTGGCTATCGTCATCGCCGCCGCGCTCGGCTTCGCGCTCAATCAGTGGCTCGACACGGCGGCGATCGCCGCGTGGGGATGGCGCGTGCCGTTCTTCGTAGGTTGCATGATCGTGCCTTTCATCTTCATCCTGCGGCGCAATCTCGAGGAAACAGAGGAGTTCAAGCAGCGCCAGCATCGCCCGAGCATGAAAGAGGTCTTTGCTACACTCGTGCAGAACTGGAGTGTCGTGATCGCTGGCGTGCTGCTGGTGGCGATGACCACCACGACTTTTTATCTGATCACGGTATATGCGCCGACCTTCGGCAAGACGGTCCTGCATCTGAGCACTGCCGACAGCCTGCTCGTCACGCTGTGCGTGGGTGTCTCCAATTTCATCTGGCTGCCGATTGGTGGTGCGCTGTCGGACAGGATCGGACGCCGTCCGCTCCTTCTCGCGATGACGATCCTGGCAATTGCGACCGCCTACCCGGCGCTGTCGCTGCTGGCCCACGCACCGAGCTTCGTCAACATGCTGCTTGTGCTGCTCTGGCTCTCGTTCATGTACGGCATGTACAACGGCGCGATGGTCGTCGCGCTCACCGAGGTGATGCCAGTGGAGGTACGCGTCGCCGGATTCTCACTCGCCTACAGCCTCGCGACGGCGGTCTTCGGAGGTTTTACGCCCGTCATCTCGACCGCGCTCATTCATATGACGGGTGATAAAGCCGCGCCAGGCTACTGGATGAGCTTCGCCGCGGTGTGCGGACTCGGTGCAACACTCGCACTGTACCGGCGCCGTCGCGTTCCGCTGCACGCGGCTCCCTGAAGCATCGCACGCTTCCTCGAACATTAGACTGACATTCTATCGCCCCATGAAATCCTTTCTTCTGAAACTCTGCACCGCGGCGCTGCTCGGCTCCTGCGCCGCGGCGGCGAATGTGCAGGCCGCAGATCTGCATGTGATGAGTTCGGGCGGCTTTACCGCCGCCTACAAGCTGCTCGGCCCGAAGTTCGCGGCGTCCACCGGCAATACGCTCGATACCGCGCTCGGCCCGTCGATGGGCAAGTCGCCGGAGGCCATTCCGAACCGGCTTCAGCGCGGCGAACCTGCCGACGTGGTGATCATGGTCGGCTATGCACTCGATGATCTGATCAAGCAGGGCAAGGTGATCCCCGGTTCGCGCGTCGAGCTTGCGGATTCGCGGATCGGCATGGTGGTGCGCGACGGCGCGCCGAAGCCCGACATCGGGTCCGAGGCGGCGCTCAAGGCAACCTTGCTGCATGCCCGGTCGATCGCTTACTCGGATAGCGCGAGCGGCGTCTATATCGAGCGCGAGTTGTTCAAGCGGCTCGGCATCGAGGAGCAGGTCAAGACCAAGGCGAAGATGATCCCCAAAGTTCCGGTGGCGTCCGTTGTTGCGACGGGCGACTACGAAGTGGGATTTCAGCAGGTGAGTGAGCTGCTTCCAGTGAAGGGCGCGGCGTATGTCGGCAAGATTCCGGAGTCGATGCAGTCCGTCACGCGCTTTGCGGCCGGCATTCCCGTCGGCGCACAACACCCCAAGGAAGCCAAAGCGCTGCTCGACTATCTCGCGTCACCCGCCGTGCAGCCGGAGGTGACATCGACCGGGCTCGATTCCGTCGCCACGCATTGAGACGAAGGCTACGATTCAGCCCGTCAGGTCTACGGGCTGATCGAATGCATCCTCACGCTCATGCGCGAGGCTCAATGCGTTCTTCAGGCGCACCCGGTCGCAGGAACGCTCCCACATCGATACGAAGATCACCGCGCAGGCATTGCTGATCACACTCGTCAGGGCGCGCGCTTCGGACATGAAGCGATCGATGCCGACCAGCAGCGCGACACCTGCAGGCGGCAAGTCGGGAATGACGGCCAGCGTCGCGACGAGCGCAACCAGTCCGCTGCCCGTTACGCCCGCCGCGCCCTTCGACGTGAGCAGCATGACCGCGAGCATGGTCGCGATCTGGCCGCCCGAAAGGTGAACATCGCACGCTTGAGCGATGAACATGGAGGCGAGCGTCAGGTAAATCGCCGTGCCGTCGAGATTGAACGAATAGCCGGCAGGCAGCACGAGTCCCACGATGCCCTTGTCGCAGCCAAGCGCTTCGAGCTTGATGATGAGGCGCGGCAGCACCGGTTCGGTCGACGACGTCGCGAGTACGATGACGAGTTCTTCGCGAATGTAGCGCAGCAGTCGCCAGAGCGAGAAGCCATGCAGCCGTGCGAGTGGACCGAGCACGCAAACGATGAACAGCAGGCACGCCGCGTAGAACGCCACCATCAGCATGCCGAGCGAGCCAATCGAACGAATGCCGAAGCGGCCCACCGTGAATGCCATCGCGCCGAATGCGCCGACGGGCGCAAGACGCATGATCATCGCAAGGATGCGAAACAGCACGTGAGCGATGCCGTCGATGAATTCCTGTACCCGCCGCCCGGCGCTTTGGTTGGCATTCAATGCGAAGCCGAACAGAAGGGCAAGCAGCAGCACCGGCAGCACCTCGCCTTTCTCGAAAGCGCCGACGAGCGTCTCAGGGATCACATGCAGCGCGAATTCGACGAATCCGTGCGACTGCGAGCGCGTCGAATACTGCGCGAGGACCGCCGCATCCAGATGATGCGCGTCGATGTGCAGGCCCGCGCCCGGGTGCAGCGCAAACGCGGTCGCCAGCCCCAGAACGAGCGCAACAATGGTGAGAAAGTAGAACAACGCCAGCGCCTTCAGAATCGTCCGCCCGATCTTCGAGCCGCTCGCAAGCGACGTGATGCCGGTGACGATCGTACAAAAGACGATCGGGGCGATCATCATGCGCACCAGGGCGACGAAAGCATCGCTGAGTGGTTTGAGCGACGCGCTGGCCTGCGGCCACAAGTAGCCAACGGTCATGCCGAGCCCCATTCCAAGCAGGACCTGCACGTAGAGCAGCCTGAACGGCCTCGCCAACGTCATTTCGGCGCCTTCTTTCCCGCGGCGCCGACCGTGCCGCTGCGCTTCGTGTCGAGGATCGTCTGATAGAACTGTTGTGCGGCCGGTGCGAGCGGACGTCCGCGGCGCCTGACTATGCCGACGCGTCTCGTCACGACCGGATCGACGAGCGGCACGCTTGTCAGAATCGGATGGTCGCGCATGGGCATGGCCATTGAAGGCACGGCGGCCACACCGAGTCCTGCTTCGATCAGGCCAAGCATGGTAGTGACATGACGGGTCTCGCAGACGCTAGGCATTCTCGGCGCCACGGCGGTCAGCGCCTGATCGAGCAGCAGGCGGTTGCCAGAAGTCTTGTCGACGGAAACGTATTCGTGTTCATAAAGCTCGCTCCAGGTCACCTGCTTTTTCCGAGCAAGGGGATGATCGCGGCGGCACGCGGCGACGAACCGTTCCTGCAGCAAGATCTTGAACTCGACATCGGTCTCCTGGCTGCCCATGAAGCTGACGCCGAAATCGGCTTCGCCGCTGATCACCGCGCCGAGCACTTCGTTGGCGCTCGAGTCGAGGAGCTTGACCCGGATGCGCGGATAGCGGCTGTGAAAGGCTGCAATGACGCTCGGCAGGAAATAATAGGCAACGGACGGCACACATGCGATGGTCACATGACCCAGGCGGCTCGTGGAGACGTCGCGGATACCGAGCAAGGCGACATCGAGATCGTCGAGCAGTTGTTCCGCGCTCGGGGCGAAAACGCGCCCTACGGTCGTGAGCGTAACGCTTCGCGTTGTTCGCTCGAACAGGCGCACGCCGAGCGCCGCCTCGAGCTTCTCGATGCGGCGACTCAATGCCGGCTGCGAAATGTTGACCGCCTCCGCGGCTTTGCGGAAGCTACCCAACTCCACGACAGCTCGAAACGCCTGCAAATCGTTCAGGTCGAAGTTAACGCCCACGAACCATCCTCCGAATTTTAGTGCGGCTATTTTGCATGATGCGGGCGAAAGCGCCCATCGAGAGCAACACTCGGTAAATTCAGCCCAAGGGATCGCACCGAAGTCGGGGGGCGGTTCCGTGGTGTCAGCGGTCATTCATGGCCGAGAGGTGGGTGTCGCTTTATGGCCGACGACCAGTCGCACACAACAAGAGAGCTCATTCGCCTTAGCCCAAAAGTTCGACGATCATCACATCCGTATCGTCATGCGCTATCAAATCTAGCTTCGCCTCATCCCGGACGGCTGCACCGTCGCGCGGAGCGAGCTGGATAGATCCCACATTGAGCCGCCCGTGATCCGCAACAAGATACGCTGAGGCGGGCATCGGCAACTCGTGCTTTATTGTCATGCCTTCGTGCAGCGTCGCGATACGCACGCGTGCGTCGGCATTGATGGGCAGCGCGCGCGGACGTCAGCCGTGCATATACGCCGGCTTGTAAGCCGCTCGCAATTTGCTGAGGAACACGGTAAAGCATTGGTGCACCGACTGTTCCGGGCAACCCTGGCGATGGCGATACTGCGGGATAGCGTGAACTCAGCACGTTTTCCGCAGCGCAGTTTTTCCAAAACCACAAGATCGCATCGTATTTTCGGCGGTCTAAGGACTATCCCCAGGACAAGGAGTCCGATATGAAGAATCGATATTTGACCTTGGCGCTGATTGCCGTCGCGGCATTCTGCAACGCCGACGGCTGGGCCGCACAGCCCGATTATGCGTATTCGACGACTGTGCAGCTTTCCAACGGCAAGACACTACGCTGCGCGGTCAACGAGCCCGCGAGCGTGCTGCAAGGCGCCAACATGACCCTGAGTATCCGGGAGCAAACGGAAGCCGACGTGCTGGCGACGCAGCCTCTGCGCCTGCTAAGCGGTCCCTCGTCAGACTATCCGACCCCGTATACCGCACCTAACGTGACATGCGGCGCTGTCGGCTGATGCCGCTTCACCGCCTGATTACCACCGCTGCCGCGCCCGGGGTGCAATGAAGCAAGGAGGGACCCGGGGAAGTCGGCAAATTTGGGCGGCACTTTTCGCAGTTCTCTTATCTGGACCGCTGACCGTTCGACGGGTTGCGTGGCGGCGGCATGGAAGATCAGCTGGTCCAGTTGTTCGGCACGTGCCGGCTCCACCACCGTCCACTGCGGATCAACCGTTCTGGCGTGCTCACTCCGAAAAATAGGCGGCAAGCGGATTGTTACGCCGCCGCCAACCGCCATACCTCGATCAGAAGATCCGCTACTCGGATCTGATACGCCGATCAGAAGCGCGTGCGGATGCCCGACGTCACTTCGATCTGATTGGTCGCACCAAAGGTCGATCCCACCGTGTAGCCGCCATGCAGTTTCATATAGTCACCGGCCAGGTACACTTCCGTGCGCTTCGACAGGTGGTAGAAAATCGAGCCGTACAGGGTTTCCTTAAAGCCATTGTGCAGGCCCGACGTCGGGTCAAAGGCACCAAGGTTGGCGTTCGGGATATCCCCGTCGGCGTTGTACGCGGCGTTGTGCACGCGCATTTGCTGATAGCCCAGCTCATAGTCGAGCGCACCCTTCGGGGATAGCTTGAACGACACGGTCCACGCATTGTCCTGGCGTTGACCTAGCGAGCCCTGGTTGCCCAGATAGCGGAAGTAACCGGCGTTGGCGCGCAGGATGCCGAACGAGTAATTGCCACCGACCGAGAACGACTGGTTGGTGTTGCCGACGCGATTTACATGGTTATAGAAGCCCGAAATCGTGAACGGGCCGCCGTTATAGCCGAGGGCTGCCTGGTAGTTGGCGTTGTTACCGAAGCTCGTCGAGTTGCCGAATGCATAGCCCGCAGCAGCAAAAATGCCGTTGTCGAACACCTTCTTCCACGCCAGACCATTGTTGTACCGCGTGCCGGTCGCGCTGGCTGAGTAGAAAATCATCTGCTTGAAGTTGTTCGCATTGGTCCAGCCGCCTTCCTCAGTGGTCAGCCTCGCGTTGCCATACGGGTCGCCGTAAATCGCAGAGGCGTCGCGCGCAATCGTGTTCTGGAAGCCTGCGGTGAACTTGCCGAATGTGTCGTTATCGATTCCAACCCACGCGTCGCGGTCGAAGATCTGACCCGGGTCTTCCATCTGGCCGTTGGCAACCACGTATTCACTCTCCAATCTGAAAATGATCTTGGAGCCGGCGCCAATGTCTTCCGCGCCCTTCAATCCCCAGCGGCTACCGCTAAACCAAGGTTCACCTCCCAGCCCCATGCCGATGACGTGATTACCGTTCGCGTCGGCGTGCGACTGATACGTAGGCACGCTCAGGTCCATCAGGCCGTACAGCTGGACGCTCGACTGAGCGTGTGCACCGGTCGCTGCGAACGCACTCGCTGCTACAGCCAAGGTCAGGTATTTCTGCTTCAAGATTGTCTCCTCAGAGTTGTGTGATGAAATTCCGATTTTTTTCCGCGACCGGTTCCTGAGTTCTGAAAACCCAGTTACTGTTTAGGTCCGCGGCTGAGAACAATCCTAATTACCTCAATCCTTCACGCTCCTTTCGCGCATCCGCTGTACAACTAAGTGAAACCACCGATATCCGTCATTTAGTCGTTTTTTTCCCTATTGCGACGCTTCCCTGCTCTTCAGGATGTAGCCGAGCCCGCGCAGCGTCATGATCTGCGCACTCGAAGTAGCCAGGTGCTTGCGTAATCGATGGATGTAGATGTCGATCGCATCCGCGCTCGGCTCGTCGTCGAGACTGAAAACGCTGTCCATCAAGGCAGCCTTGGAGACTGTCTTGCCCTGTCTCAGCATCAAGGTCTCGAGAATCGTATGTTCGCGGCGCCGTAATGCCAGCGGCGTGTCGTTGTGGCGAAACTCGCGTGTGTCGGAGATGTAGTGCAGATCGCCGCAATTGAGCGAAATCGACTTGCCGCTCGACTGCCGGCGGATGAGCGCCTTAATACGCGCCACCAGCTCGCGCGTGTCGAATGGCTTGACAACATAGTCGTCCGCGCCTGCGCTCAAGCAGTCGACCTTATCGTCGATCGAACTGTGCGCCGTCAGCATCAACACCGGCACGTTGTCGCCGCGACGACGAATTCTCGCGAGAACGTCTTTGCCGCTCATGCGCGGCAATCGCATATCCAGCAGGACCACGTCGTAGCGGTGCGTGGTTAGCACTGAATCCGCACTTTCTCCGTCAGGAACGCAATCCACCGCGAAATTCTCGCCGCGTAGCAAGTCGACGATCCAGTGTGCAAGTTCAACATTGTCTTCCACAAGCAGCAGCTTCATCGTCCTCTCCTCAACCGCGCCACGACCGCATGCGGAACGTGGCAACGAGGCCAATACGTCCCGCACCATGCGCCAGGCTAACCGTTCCACCATGGGATTGTGCAATCTCCCGGACGATGGACAAGCCAAGCCCGGTCCCCTCGACATCCGTTGGCCCGCGATAGAAGCGCTCGAACACATGCGCGCGTGTCTCCGCGGGAATGCCCGGACCGTTGTCGACCACCTGCAGCACGACGTCACCCCCCTCCTGCCGGCAAATTGCTGTTACACGCCCGCCGTCCTGCGTATAGCGGATGGCGTTGTCGACCAGATTCGTCACGAGCGCGGTCAGAAGACTCTCACTGCCCGTCACGTGGACGTCGTCGGCCACTTCGGCGCCAAGATCGATCTGGCGCCGCTGCGCGGCCGTCACCAGATCCTCCAGCACCGACGAAACAACCGCGGCCATGTCGACCCTGACCTGCGCACGTTGTTGCGGCGCCGAGCCTGCCTGGGCAAGCAGTAACAACTGGTTCGTCATCTCGGCCATCTTGCGACTGCTGCGGTGTATGCCCGCCAACGCCTCAGCCATCGACGCATCGCAGTGCTCTCGCCGGTACGCGCACTGAATCTGCGTGTCGAGCAACGTGAGCGGCGTGCGCAACTGATGCGCTGCGTCCGTAATGAATTGACGCTGAGTCGCAGTGTGCAGCTTGAGCCGCGCAATACATTGATTGATCGCGTCCACGATGGGCCGCAATTCAGTAGGCAATCGATCCGCTCGAATCGGCTCGAGTTCCATCGGCTCACGGTCGGCAACATCGTCCTTGAGCTTTATCAACGGGCGCAATTCGAAAGTCAGGCCGAGCGGGACGAGCGCCACGGCGAGCGCTAGCATTAGCCACTGACGAATCAATTGCGGGCGCCACAACTGTGCAAGCATCGCCTGTCGAGATGCCTGCGTCTTGGCCACCACGACGGTGACCGTTTCCTCCCTGCCGGAGTCGTACAGTTGCCGCTCATAAGCTATCGCACGGATCGGCTGGCCGGCAAGCGTCGTGTCGTAATACGCCGGGAGCTTCGATATGCGCCCCGGCAGCGGCAGATCGGGGTTGCCGCCGAGCAGTCGTTCGTGGCCAGCGATGACCTTGTAGAACACCTGGTCCCGGTACGGCGACTCGAATATCTCCAACGCGGCTGGTGGAATGTTCGCGATCAGCGCGCCGTTTTCCCAATCGACATCCTCGACAATCGTTCGCGCCGACGACAACAACGCATTGTCCTGCACCAGGTCGGCCGTCTCCCGTGCCGTATCGTACGCACTCAGGCCGGTGAAAAACACAAACGCAGCGAGTGGTAGCAGTAACCACCAAAGCAAGCGTGCACGCAAACTAAGCGGCATGGCGGTGTCCCTGATATGTGCTCGTTAAGTGCAGACGGAGTGCAACGGCTATCGCGTTGCACTCCGTGCGGGCATGGTCTCGCTGGTCCGGGTCTTCGTTATTTCCGTCGACCCTCAGAGCGCGGTCGGTCTCCACTTGAGCAGACGGCTTTCCACTGTTGTCAACAGATAGTCCGCCGCCAGGGCCACCACCGCCAGAACGATCATCGCTGCAAACACGCCGCTTGCATTGAACGCGCCCTGCGCCGTCGAGATCAGCAGGCCGATGCCCTGCTTCGACCCCAGGAACTCGCCCACCACCGCACCGACCAGCGCGAAGCCGAAGCTCACATGCAGGCTCGCCAGAATCCAGCTCAGTGCCGACGGGATCACCACCGAGGTTGTCACCTGACGGCGCGACGCACCCAGAATCTGCGCGTTCGCGATCATGTAGCGATCCGCTTCACGCACACCCTGGAACGCATTGGCGAACACCACGAAGAACACCATTACCACCGCCAGCGCCACCTTCGAGGCCATCCCCAGACCCAGCGCGATTACGAACACCGAACCGAGCACCACGCGCGGAATCGAGTTGGCGATCTTGATGTACAGGCTGAACACATCTGAAAGCATCTTGTTGCGCCCCAGCAAGATGCCGGAGAACACCCCTGCCACTGAACCGATGATGAAGCCCATGCCGGTCTCTTCGAGCGTCACCCACACTTGCGTGAGCAGCGGTCCCTGCGCGGTGCCGTTGACGAACCAGTCGACGATCTGCGCGAAGATCGCCGAGGGCATCGAGAAGAAAAACGGATCGATCCACTTGAGCCGCGCGGACAATTCCCAACCGCCGAGCACCACGACTAACACCACGATGCGCAAGCCAACCACCAGCGCCTGACGCTGACGGATGCGCTTTTGCGCCACACGCTCGACCTGCGCGAGCGTGGCGGGATCGATACCTGAAGAAGTACCCGCTGTGTCTCGCGGCATTGTTTGTTGAGGGGTAGACATGAATCTCTCCGCTTTGCCTGATTAACCGATCTGCACTTCTTCACGCAGGTCGTGCCAGATGTCGCGCGAGATTTCGATGAAGCGCGGATCGATGCCGTCGACCGGCGCGCCCATCACCCGCACCTCGCCCTTCGCAACCGACATGCTGAAATCGCGCAACGCAACCGTGGCCTTGCCGTCCGGGCTGACAAAACGGCACGACACGGAGCGGAACTCAATGGCCGGCGTGCCTTCGGAAACAACGTGGTTCATTAATTAACGAACATCCATGGAAGTGGCCGAGGCTGCTAAAGCGGCACCGGAAGCGCAACGAATTCAGGCTAAGCTGCGCCGCGAGGTCCGCGCGGTGGCCTATTTCGAATTCACGAAGTCGTTGGTGTAGGTCTTCGCGAGGTCGATATGCTTGCCCTTCACCGAAGGATTGAAGGACGACAGCACCTTCAGCACCGTCTCCGGACCTTCGGCCGGCATCTTGCCGTCCGCCGTGAACATCGGCAATGACGCTTTCAGCGCGCTCACGTAGAGCGGTTTGTCTTTCTGATAGTCGGCGGGCATCTTCGCGGCGATCTCTTCCGCGCTATGCGTGTGGATGAACTGCATCGTGCGAACGAACGCATGCGCAAGCTTTGCCGCGTCAGCTTTGTGCGCATCCGCCCATGCCGCCTGCACATATAGGCTCGACGCCGGATAAACGCCCCCCAGAGCCGCCCGCGTGCCGTCGACCGAACGCATGTCTACCAGCACTTTGGCATCGCCGGCGTTCTGCAACGCGGACACCGTCGGTTCGGTCGTCATCCCCGCGTCAATCCGTCCCTGTTTGATCGCCGCAATGAAACTGGCGTCGGCGCCCACTGGCAGCATCGTGTATTCCGTCGACTGAATGCCGTGCTGGCCGGCAAGATATTGCGTCAGGAAGCTCGTCGACGAACCGAGGCCGGTCACGCCGAGCGTCTTGCCTTTGACGTCGGCCATGCTCTTCAAGCTCGGGGCAGCCTTGGTCGAGACCATTTCAACCTCGCCGGGCACCTGGCCAAACACGACGATCGCCTTGACCTCCTTACCCTTGGTCTGCAGATCGATCGTGTGGTCATAGAAGCCCACGACCGCCTGCACGGCGCCGGCCAGCAACTCGTTTTCGGCATCTACGCCAGCGGGCTGCGACAACAGTTCGACGTCAAGCCCTTCGTCCCTGAAATAGCCAAGCTGTTCCGTCAAGCGTGCCGGCAGATAAATCAGTTTCGTAATGCCGCCGACCATGATCGTGATCTTGCCGCCCTCCGCAGCCGTCACCCGCTGCGATGCAGCGCAGAACAGTAGGCTGGAAGTAAGAACCATATGCCCTATGGCGCGAAAGGTCGGTTTCATCGATTGTCTCCGTTATTGTCGGCGGCAGCGGGATGCCGCCGGTCTGGATCGATGGCGCGATTTTATGAGAAACAACCCTTCTCCCGGCTTTCACGGCAGTGTGTACACCATACGGGATTTCCATGAGAGGAGTGACCGCTCGTGGAACCGTCCGGCTGCCGATATTCCGGAGGGCAATCCGGATTGACAACGTGTCTGTAGCAGGTACTTCCATTCACCCCGAACCTTCACATCGTGGTGAGTAGACCTTGGGAATTGGGCCCGAAGTCTCTCGCTGAACCACACGTGACAGGCGCTTCTCCGCTGCCGTCAACTACTCCCTTCGACGCCCTTCTAAGGGTTAAGTAGCAATTTGAATCTGCGCGATCTGGCGGTTTCGCTGCCGAATGAAGTAGTAGACCTCCAGGGCGATATAGCGCTTGAGACAACGAATCGCTTCAAGCTCGGAGTGTTCCTCGCTGACGCGTTCGGCGGCATACGCCTTTCTACGCGCGTCAGTTCGAAGTCGACCGATGGCAATGACGTGCAGTGCACTATTGGCAGCGCGGTCGCCGCCGCGATTCAGCCGATGCCACGTTGCCTTTGCCAAAGGCGCCGAAACGGGGCTGATGCCGCACAATGCAGCGACGCTGGCCTCAGACTGAAGCCGGCTGCTGTTGTCGCCAGCTGTCAATGACAGCTGCGATGCAGACTCATAGCCGATTGAATTGCGCGAGACCAGATCAGGCGCGAGCTCGTCGACGAGCGCCGCTATCATGACATTGAGGATGGCAATTTCGTCATGCAGTTCCAGATAGCGACGTCCCAAGCGTGATCGGGTAAGCAGTAGCCGGGTTCCGGTAGTCGAGAGATCCGGCCGCCACGCACCCAACGTGTGAATGAGCCGCACACGGGTCATTGCGCGTAGTGATTCACGCAGTTCGTCGGGTGCGCAGACAATCGTATGGTGGATCAGCTATAAGGCAATTCGACGGGCGGCAATCGCCGTCTTGCGACACAGTTTCAGCACGCGCAAGGATTCGATCATGCCGTAGCGGCTTTTGCGAGAGACTGTGCGGACACCAGCGAAACCAGCGTGGGCGGCGGTCTGTGAATCCAGCGTATCGTCTCTTCCGCGCTTGAGCCGGTCGCTCTTATCCGGCGTGGCACCCTCCAGCACTGTCACATGAGCCTGCTGCAGGTAGCGAAGCAGCCCCGCGCCGTAACTTCCAGTGCATTCGACGCCGTCCCGTGTCAGTTCGCCAAATGACCGCATCTACAACAACATCTGTTTATTGCCGTGCCGGGTAATCGGGAAGCATTCATTACCCGCGCGCGATCATCATGCGCGTCGACGACACCCACGACATGCAGATCCTTGTGGGTATCAACTTCGCCCCTGACACTGCGGCGGCCAACTGTAGCCTGTTCGTCTCTCATAAGCCTCGCTCCGGTTGTCGATATTGGTTTGGGTGATTTCACCGGCATCGCGTACACGGACGAGACAGCAAATTGACAGAGCGTCGGGCCCTTCTCGAATCACACGTATCGACCAGGCAAAATCTCGTCGTTCGACAGTTCCGGATGACTGACAGGTCAGGCGAAAGACAGTCAGTCGATCGGAGTGCGGGTCAGGTCGCCCGGAACGCTTTACCGCACGAGCGCCACCGCAAAAGCCTGTCGTCATCACCACAGATAGGCCGGAAACAACTGATACCTATACTCTTACTGTCAGAGTGCGCGGCCTCTACCCCCGCTGAAAAGGCGCAGGATGGCAAGCAGAATAACGGCCCCAATAAGAGCTGTAATCAGTGACCCGATTATGCCGCTACCCAGGTGTAATCCTAGCGCTCCACCCAACCAGCCCCCGATGAATGCACCCACAATTCCCACGATGATATCGACCACAATCCCGAAGCCGCCGCCGTCGACGATGCGACCCGCCAAAGCGCCGGCAATGCCACCAATAATCAGCCAGAAAATAATTCCATGCGAAACCGGGTCCATATTCCTTCTCCAGTGAGGTCGAGTCCGCGTTAGCGGCGTGCAAGCATTCCGATGATGAGTCCGCCGATGAGCGCCATCGTGACCGCTTTCCATGGCGCTTCATGAACGTAATCGTCGGTCGATTCAGAGACGACGCGGTACTTCGTTTTGACCGCCTCCTGTGCAGAGGCAATCTTGTCCTTCAGGTCTGTTAGCGTCCGGGTGGGCGCTTCGTCGTTGCCCTGCTGGGATGACCCAGAGGAACTGGGCCGGTCAGATGCGACCGGTGGGGGTACCGCTGCGGCAGCGGTGGGTTGCTGGAACTCGGTCATTCGAACCTCCAATTTTGTTTGAATGCCAAGAGGTCGAGCAAGTCTCGTGCCTCACAAAAACGGGGAGTCGATTGAAGTCATCAGCCCGAGGGTTCTCGGCAATTCGGACTTGCGCAGAGTTGAGGCGTTGCTCGCAACGACGCCGGAGACACTCGAAACAACCCAGGCGATGGCGGAACCGGCCGGCGAAAAGTACGCTCAACCGCGGCCATCACTCCAGGCCGAAACGATGGGTCGACAGTCCGATGCGGCCGCGCATTTCCCGCCGAAAGAGCACAACGGACCAAGGGTGCACTATGGCCTCAGTCTGTTAATCAGGTCGATCGGTCCATTCGTGCCTGATTTCTTGCGCAACTATCGGTGCACCGGCAGGTTGCGCAGCACATGAACGACGGAAAGAAATCACGGGAACGTGGGCTAGCCATGGTGCTGCGCAAAGGGCGCTCGAAAGCCACATGCGGTCGATGGGGGCATCACGACATCGACCACGGCAATGTCCGTGTAGAGGAACTCGATTAACTGCCGGAAAATCAACCAAACAACTTCCGGGATCGGCCACTTTGAAACCATAAAACTTCCGCCGTGCCGGAGAACGCCCGACCTGGCGATCAGCCTTATCGCCGTCGCCATGCATCAGCGCATCCGAGCTCGCAGCGTCACTGCGCGCTTCGCCACGAATCATGCGTAGTACCCAAGGATCGACTTTACCTCCATGTACTCTTCCATGCCTTCGATCCCGTACTCGCGTCCATTCCCAGACTGCTTGTACCCGCCGAACGGCGCCTGCGGATCCCATGCCGGGTAGTTCAGATGCACCTGGCCTGACTGGATGCGAGCGGCGACCGCGTGCATGCGTTCCCTGTCCTTGCCCTGGATATGCGCGCCGAGGCCATACACCGTGTCGTTCGCGATGGTGATCGCTTCTTCGACCGTATCGTAAGGAAGAATCGCGAGAACCGGCCCGAAGATCTCCTCCTGTGCAATGGTCATATCGGCGCGGACATCCGAGAAGATTGTCGGGCGCGCGTAAAAGCCTTTGCTGAATCCGACCGGTCTTCCGGTGCCGCCCACAATCAGCTTTGTTCCTTCGTCGATACCTGCCTCGATCATCTGCTGCACCCTGCCGAACTGCGCGCGATTGGCGAGCGGGCCGTGGGTCGTCGCTTCGGCGAACGGATTACCGACGATCATCTGTTCCGTCGCCGCGACCGCCAGCGTTTCGACCTCGGCCGCGATGCTGCGCGGCACGATCATGCGGGTCGGCGCGCTGCACGATTGCCCCATATTGCGGAATGCCGCTGCGACGCCAAGCGACACGGCACGCGGCAGATCGGCATCCGGCAATACGATGTTGGGGGATTTGCCGCCAAGCTCCTGGGCCACGCGCTTGACAGTAGGCGCGGCTGCCTGGGCGACCAGCACACCCGCCCGCGTCGAACCTGTGATCGACACCATATCGACTTGCGGATGGGACGCGAGCGCCGCTCCCACTTCAGGGCCCGTGCCGCTCACGAGGTTGAATACGCCAGCGGGAATGCCCGCGTCGGCGATGACCTCCGCAAACAGCAAGGCGCTCAGCGCAGACAACTCGCTGGGCTTCAGCACCACGGTACAGCCGGCTGCAAGCGCCGGTCCCACCTTGGCCGTGATCTGATAAATCGGCCAGTTCCACGGCGTGATGAGCGCGCACACGCCGATCGGCTCGCGCACGACCGCAGTCGTTCCCCGCTGGACGCGGAAAGGGTAACTTGCCAGATTATCCCGCGCGACACGGATATGTTCGGCCGCGAGCGGCACATGCGCGCCGCGCGCGTAATTGATCGGCGCGCCCATTTCCATCGTCAGCGCCTGGGCGAACAGTTCGGCACGCTCGATGATCAACGCATGAACGCGGTCCAGCAGCGCAGCGCGCTCCTTCGGTGACGTCACGGACCATCGCACGAACGCTTTGCGCGCGGCTTGCACGGCGCGGTCGACGTCACGTGCGTCGCCAAGTGGAATCTCGCAGAGCGTGTCTTCGGTAGACGGGCACACGACCGCCGCATGCGCAACACCTGCGGGGGCAATCCATTCGCCGTCGATAAAGAGCCGGTCCAGCCGGCCTGCTTGCTTCAGGTGAAGAACAGGTGAATTCATTGCAACGTGTCCTTGAGTAGTACCGTGCGCTCACAAAAAGGCTAAAGCCGCGGCTTAACGAGGTGGCAAGGGATGGCAGCCTGATTAACGTTCGTGGCTGCGGTCCGAGCCGGTTTACTCCGTCGGGCAGGTGATAAATCCGTTCTTAAAAGTCGGCGACCTTTCCCCACACCGACTCTTCGAATCGCTCCGGACGATAGGGTTCGGGATCAACGATCGGCGGCGCGCCTGTGACCATATCCGCGACGAGATGACCGCACCCGGGCCCAATGCCGAAGCCGTGGCCGCTCAGGCCAGCGGCCAGCACGAACCCCGGCAGTTTCTTCGCTTCGCCGATAGCGGGAACGCCGTCCGGTGTCATGTCAATGTAGCCTGCCCAGGATGCGGTGACCCGGCTCTCTCGGATCACCGGACACAGATCGATTGCCCGCTTGCGAATCTCCTTGAGCGTGGCTTCATCGACGCAGGGGTCCAGCACCCGCATGTTTTCCATAGGGCTCGGGCAGTCGAGTCGCCAGCGCCCGGCTCCTTCATGACCGGAGCGCACGCCTTCCAGATTACCCGGACTGAGGCTGCGCCAGCGGCGTCCGAACATCGGCATGAAGTCCTTTGCGTAGCGGATCTTCTGCAGCGTGGGATCGAGCTTTGCCAATCCACTGATTGCGAGCGAATACGCTTCGTCACCGCGTCGCGTGACGGTAATGCCCGATGTGTGCAGCGCATCCGGCAACGTGCCCCGGCGCAGCGAGACCGCCATGACAGAAGATCGAATGGTCGCCTGCGGCAGACGGATGCCCAGTTGCCGGCAAAACGTGGAAGCCCATGCGCCGCCGGACAGCACCGCGATCTTCGTGCGTATCGTGCCATGCTCAGTGACCACACCGCTGACCCGACCGCCTTCGGTTTCGATCCCCCGCGCGGCGCAGTTCTGATGAACCGTTCCGCCCAGCCTCATGATGCTGCGAGCCACCGCCGGCGCAGCGTTGGCCGGATCGGCGGTGCCGTCGGTCGGCGCGAACACGCCGCCTTTCCAGTTGCGTCCGGTCGCAGCAGCCCGTTCGGTTGCCAGTTTACTGCCGAGCACCTCCGTCCTGACACCCGCCGTGCGTGCGAATTCGCACCAGCGCGTCCAGGTGGCGAGTTCGCTGTCATCGTTGCTCAGATACAGCAGGCCGCTGCGGCGAAAACCGGTGGTCTCACCAGACTCGGCTTCAAACTGCTCCCATAGCCGCAGGCTTTCGGTCGCAATCGGCAATTCGCGCGCATCGCGGTTTTGTTGACGGCACCAGCCCCAGTTCCGGCTGGACTGCTCGCCCCCGACTATGCCTTTTTCGATGAGCGAAACCTTCACGCCCCGCTTCGCCAGAAACCATGCTGTGAATACACCGACGATGCCCGCACCGATCACGACAACATCAGCGCTGTCGGGCAAGCTCGGGGTGGTATCGACGCGGGTCAACGGTACGCGCATCTGCTAGAGCTCCTTCCTGAGTCGTATATTCGGTGAATCGTATATTGGCGAGTGTCGAACACCACAAAGCTCAGGTTGTCGAATGTTGAATTGCTGGTCGCTAAAGCAGACTTAACGGTCAGCGGCGCGAGGCGGCAAGCGGGCTCATCTGCCAAGCATGTGCGTTCGCAATCGAGCCGCTTATCGAGCCAGCCCGGTGGCTGCATGCCGGGGTTGCTATCCATTCCCAGCGCAGGCTCGTGCTACGCCAAGCTGTTGCGGCGAGGCCTAGAACATCGCCTGACTAATGAGGCCATACAGTCGCCATACCGGATCGGGCTCACCTGTATGCATGTCAGCAGGCGCATTGCGGACCATCTTCACGACGGTATCCACCCGCTTCAATCCCTGTCCGATCAGCCAGTCGGGCAGACTCGTTCCCGAGGGGACATCGACACGAACGAACTCGCCTGCGCGACCCGCCAGCCAGTAGCCGATCAGCGCTTTCGCCCGAAGGTCGTCGTGAGAACGGAGTGCGAGCACAGGACCAATCACGTAGCCCCGGCCAAAACGACGGAGCACCGAGAATCCGGTAATTTCGCCGTCGCATTCGAGCACCACGCTTTCCCCGAGCTTCAGCAATGCGGACATCATCGCGTCGCGCTGCAGCCCGCAAGCACGCGAACACAGTTCAATGAGAGCGGGGTAGTCGGCAGGAGTCGCCGCCCGCAATCTTTCGCCGTCGGGCAACGCAAGCGGCGAAGTCTCGCCGACGTACGCTTGAAACTGGTCCAGCGACCCACACACGTCAAACCCCAGCTTTTCGTAGAGCGGCTGACCGGCTGGCGTCGCATGCAGGAAAGTGATGCGTGGCCCGAGTTCTTCGAGCAGCATTTCCATCAGCCTGCGGCCAATGCCACGCCCCTGATGCTCGGAAGACACAATCACGAGACCAAGAGACGCGCGCTCGATTCCGAATTTCCAGCACAGCGCAGTGCCAATCACGGCACCGTTTTCTTCCGCGACGAAGCCCGTACCCTCGTCAGCGGCAAATTGCCAGTCCTCCGGCCGATGCGGCCAACTGACTGCCATAGACAGGCCATGAGCCGCCGGTATATCAGTCGAAGTAAATCTCCGATAGCGAAGATTTGTCGTTGACGATAAAGCGCTCATAAGAGAATCCAGTTTCATTAGGTTGCCTTAAGACATGCCCTGACCCACTGCCGTGCCGATCCGAATCCACGCTATATCAATGCGACCGCTTCGATCTCGATCTTCAGATCGAAGTGAAGCGCCGGAACCGGTACGACGGCGCGAGCGGGTTTCGCGTCGCCGGCCCAGCGCGCATCGATGGCGTTAAAGCTCGGCCAATGCTCGACATCGACGATATAAACACGGACCTGAGCTAGTTTCGACACGTCGCTGCCCGCACCAACAAGCGCCGCCTCAAGATTTGCCAATGCCTGCTCTGCCTGGTCTTCGAAAGGACGATCCGCGAGCTTTCTGCCGTTCAGATCGATCGGTAGTTGACCCGACACGAAAATCAGGCCATTTGCGATCGCAACGTGACTGTAATGCCCGCCCGGCATCGCCAGTCCGGCGGGATTCATCGTCTGGGGGAAGTGGGCACCGTGTTCCTGTTGATCCATGAAGGCCACTCAAGTTTGAAAAGGCTCGCCCCTCACACCTCAGTGAAGTAGACGCGCGAGCCGGGTCACGTTTGCCCGACGGGCGACGCCGCCGGCATGTTCGCGAGTTCATCGCTAAACCCAAGTCCATACGCAGCACTATAGAAAGAAAACTTTTTGTCGTGTTTAATATCCGATGAACTCATCGTTAAAGGCTGTTTAATGATCGAACTGGAAGACATGCGCCTGTTCCGCGCGCTCGGCGTGGCACACTCGCTTGCTGCAGCCGCCAGGCTACTGGATCTCACGCCTCCCGCTGTCACGGTGCGTCTTCAGCGCATCGAAGAGCGTATGGGAGTTCGTCTGGCCACACGCGCCGCCAGAGGCATTTCGCTGACGAACGAAGGCCAGCGGCTTGTCCAGGAAGCGATAGAAATCCTGGAGCGGATCGAGTCGATTCCTTCGCGCGTCTCCAGTGAGTCGGCAGGTGTAAGCGGTCATTTGCGCATAGTCGCGCCGTTTGGTTTTGGCCGCGCGCACGTGGCGCCGCTGGTTCGCGATCTGCATCTCGCACACCCGAATCTCGCGATTTCGCTCATCCTGTCCGACAGCCCGCTCACGGCAGCGGCTGGTGCCGACGCGGTCGTGTCCATCGGCAACATTAAGGGGTCGTCCTGGATAGGACACTATCTCGCCCCAAACGACCGCTTCCTGTGCGCGAGCCCAGCCCTTGCGCGTCGCCTGTCGAAACTGGAGCATCCATCCGAACTCACGCAATACGAATTCCTGACGTTGCGCGAAAACGATGAAGACGTTACGCGCCTGCGTTTCACCCGGCCGAATGGCACGGGCAAACGCGGGGACCAGGCCGTCACGATTCGGCTAGCCGGCGCTTTGTCGTCGAATGACGGTACGGTCGTTAGCGACTGGGCGGTCGACGGCCTCGGCATTGTCGAACGATCCGAATGGGACGCCGCGCGGCTGATCGCAGCGGGAAAGCTGAAGCGCGTATTGCCGGCATGGCGCCTCGAACCGGCGCCGGTAATGGCCCTGGTGCCCACGCGTCATGGCCTGACGATCCGCCAGCGTGTGTTTCTCGAGGCCGCGAAACGAGCCTTCGACCCAGTACCCTGGCGTGCCTGACGTGATATTCAATGGGGCTTAACGGTCGGTTTATCCTTCGTTAAACACAAGGGAACACGAAGCTCCTACCGTGGCGGCACTTTCCTCACGGCGCCATGCTGATGCCGGGAGACCACTCGCGCAAACAATCGCAAGGAGTCGCAGATGGAATTGCAGTCGCTGAACACACCCGCAGCATTGATCGATGTAGAGCGGTCACAGCGGCGTGACGCTGGCCGACGCGCACGCGACGCGCATCGCGCCGTTGATCGTCGGCGCACCAATACCGGACGAACTGCCTGCATTTTCCGGCGACGTGGTCGTCTCCTCGGCAGGGCTTGCCGAGTTGATTTGCTGAGCTGGAGTTCGACTCTCCAACGCAGTCGGGTTGCGACCTAGAAATCAGCAACCTTGCCCCATGCGGAGTCGCTGAATCGGCTGGGCCGATACGGTGTGGGATCCACGATAGGTTCGGCCCCGGTGGCGAGGTCCGCGATCAGGTGGCCTGCGCCGGGGCCGATGCCGAAACCGTGTCCGGAAAAGCCTGCTGCCAGAATCAATCCCGGCATACCAGGCATTTCGCCAACACCGGGAACACCATCCGGCGTGCTGTCGACGAAGCCGGCCCACGCGTGGGTGATCTCTGCCTGGCCGAGTTCGGGCAGTAGTTCGACGGCGCGGCGGTGGGTCTCCTCAATGGTCGGCAGATCCGGCTTCGGATCGAGAATGCGCACCCGCTCCATGGGTGTCGGCGCGTCGAGCCGCCAACGCTTCAGCGTTTCGTGCCCACCGCGAATGCCCTCCAGACCACCGGGAAGAAGGCTGCGCCAGCGCCTGGCGAACATCGGCACGAATTGTGGGGCGAATCGCATGAACTGCGGCGTGACGTCTACGCGTGCGCGGCCGCTAATGGCCAGCGCATAGCGTCCATCGTTGCGGCGTGTGATGGACACGCCCGAGGTGAACAAGGCATCGGGCAACCGATGTCCTACAGGAGACACGCTAAGGATGGATTGGCGGATCGAGGCTTGGGGAAAACGGATACCAAGCTGGCGGCAGAACGAGGATGCCCAGGCGCCACCCGCCAGGATCGCCGTTCTGGTCTTGATGACCCCCGCTTCCGTGACGACGCCGCTGACCCGCCCGCCTTCCAATTCAACGCCGCGGGCCGCGCAGTGCTGGTGGACGCTGCCACCGAGCTTCATGAGCGCAGTGGCCACTGCCGGTGCGGCCTTGGCAGGATCAGCGGTGCCATCGCTGGGCGAGAAGACGCCGCCTTTCCAGGCGCGGCCGGTCGCCTGCCCCCGCTGGCCGGCTTGCCGACTATCGAGCATGTAGGTTGTCACCCCGGCGGTCTTCGCAAAGTCGCCCCAACTGGACCAGCGAGACAGCTCGGCCTCGTCGTTACTGAGATACAACAGCCCGCAGCGATGAAAGCCGGTGTCTTCACCGGTTTCAGCGGCAAATCGTTCCCACAGATCAAGGCTTTTGCTCGCCATCGGCAATTCGCGAGCGTCGCGGTTCTGCTGCCGGCACCAGCCCCAATTGCGGCTCGACTGTTCGGCGCCGATCCGTCCCTTCTCGACGAGCGCGACTGAAAACCCGCGCCGGGCCAAGTAGTAGGCGGCAAAGACGCCGATGATGCCACCGCCGATCACGACCACGTCGGCCGCGGCCGGCAACGTGGGCGAAGTCTGGATGTGGTTCAGCGGAGGGGACATGATCAATCTCGCTCGATTGAAGTCTGGACGCTTTGAACAACGTAAAACTTCGCCACCCGTTCACTGCTTTCCCACCCGATCGGTGCGCCCCGGGGCACGAAAAGCGCGTCGCCGGCGCCTAGCGACAGCACGCTGCCATCAGGCGCCGCGAACCGCACGCTGCCGGCCAGCAGTTGCATGAACTCGTTCACGCGATGCGGGCGAACAACCCGGTGATAAGGCGTCGAATCCCACGTGCCCGCGAGGTACTCCGCGCCGTCGTCGGTAAAGACGTTGTCGCTTCGGCATTGCGGCGCCGGGCCCAGCAGCACCTCCGCCGGTAGCGAAGCGGACGGTCTGAAGTTGGCGTCGGCACGCAGGGGGATAAGTCCGCGCTTTGTCGGTTTCTCGCAGGCAGCCGCACAGAACACGAACCGCACGCGGGATTCGGCGAGGACGCGAAGCGCCGTACCGGCCCCGATGACAGCACCCGCTTGCGGACCGAGCATTAACGGCGCCTCACCGGCCGCTTGCAGAGTGAGCTGTCCTTCCACCACGACGATGGTTTCAATGTGGGGAAAGCTCGCGACGTTGAGCTCACCAATAAAGCTGGCCCGACCCGCGACCATCGAGTCCGGTCCTTCCCACGCGATTTCGCGATGTCGTGCAAAGGGGTCGTCCTTGCCGAACGCCGCCCTGCGGAACGAGGTTGACAGAGGTGCGCCGTCGGCGCGATGCAGCACGAGGGCCACGGTCATTTTTTGCTCCTGCGCATAGCGCGATGATTTCACTGAAAAACCCGAAAGGCAGTGCACGCGCGGCGCACCGAAGTCACGACCACGTCGCGATACGGCTTCCGTACACCGAGCACGTGATCAGGCCGATAGCCGGAGAAGAACGCGACGAACCTTCCCAGTTCCACGCCGTGCAAACCGAAGCCGTAAATTTCGCGAGCCATCTCGGCCATGCGGAACTTCGTGGGCGTGCCATGGCAGTCAAAAGCGATGTACGTTGGCTCGAAAGCGACCATGGTAATAGTCTCCTCGTAACGGTGAACCCTTAAGTTCCGTAGGGAGAAAAGGAAACTTCTTGTCGAGTATTTAACCAGCGCAAAAAGTCAGGATGTCGTTGATTTGAGCGGGTAAAAAGCGCAACCCACCCATTATTAGCAACGCTAACGGCATGATCTGCGGTGAATGGCCCAAGACGATTGCCAGATCAATGAGAATTCGAGAACTGTATTCGCGGCTGCCGAAACAGCTAGCCGTCTGCAGCGGAGTTGAAAGACTGAACGCGCGCAGTTTCAGCCGGTCCGCGATGACGTCGCGCTCGGGGGACTGCTTACAAAGAACAGCGCGCGTTAGAGGCGCCGCAGGAGCCGGCGAGTGTCAGCAATTGCAATCACCCTTGCCGCCCCAGGATTTTGCGTGAAGAAATTATCCGGACGCATGTGTGCAAATACGCTCTCAGGGCATCATCCCGTCTCAGTCCACCGTATCTCAGATGCCTTCAGATGGCTGCGCATCGCAGATTGAGCAGCGAGCGGGTCGCGCTCCTCGAGCGCGCGATAAATCGTCTCATGTTCCGCGAGTGCCGCTGCCCAGGTTTGCCCCGTCTCCGCGTGACCGCTAAGGCGCGCTGAAATCGGACTGTGACGCTCGTCGAACAATTCGGTCACCATCCGGACCAGCACGAGATTGCCGGTCATCTCTGCGATACCCACGTGGAACGCGCGATCATGGTCGAGCGGAGAGCGCCCTGCCTTGATCTGCGAGCGCATCCCATCGAGCGTCTCGCGCAGGCGGGTCAACCGCTCCGGCGTAATCAGCGCGGCAGCCAGCACGATCAGCGAGCCTTCCAATACCGCGCGTGCCTGCATCAACTCGGACGGACTTTCGCCCAAGGCGACGGTTGCATTCGGCGAACGCTCGGGCGTCCGGCACACGTAGACACCGGAGCCCTGGCGAATCTCAACGGAGCCCGCAATCTCCAGTGCGATCAGCGCTTCTCGCAGTGAGGGCCGCGAAACGCCCAGTTGCTGGGCGAGATCACGCTCGGGAGGCAAACGTGCGCCCTGGGCGAAGCCACCCGACTGGATAAGCGCCCGTATCTGGTCGGCGATGTGCTGATAGAGACGTTTCGTCTCGACCTGTTTGAGTTGGGTGCCTGTCAAATGTCCTCCCTAGAAACCGTGTGTCGCCCACCGTGCGATTGGCCGCGCCGCCTTTTTGGTCAGGCCAATTAGCCTAGATTTGACTTGATAGAGATTATAGGCCACCCGTCTGCTTGACCGTCAACTAGCCACCAGCGCTGGCTTCTGACGTGGGAGCCATGGGCCTATCGCGGCCAGCACCAGCCGCGAATACAGCTTGGTCTATCCATCCAAAGCAAAAGTGGCTTGACCAATTCTCGCTGCGTACCTATGATTAATTTGCCCCCGCCGTTCGCTGCCGCACCGGTTAAGGGTTCGTTTCGCGAAGAACAAAACCACGTACCCGCCCACCGGCGGCGTCACGAATTGGAGACAGCCTTGCTGGAATTCTCGACACGGCCCGCGCCGCGCCGCGCTCTATTGGCGCGCCCGCATTCTGGTCATGCCCGCCTCGCAGTTGCTCCGGGCGAACATCGTACGTCCGCCCCGTCCGCCCCTGTTTCGGCGTCCGAACCGGCAAACGCGCCGCCTGCCGATGCGCCCGCTCGCGCCTCACGGCCCGACGAGAACGGCGAGTTGTTGCGGCTCACGGGCGTGACCAAGCGCTTCCCGGGCGTCGTCGCACTGGACAGCGTCAGTTTCGACTTGCGGCGTGGTGAGGTTCATGCGGTATGCGGAGAAAACGGCGCGGGCAAATCCACGCTGATGAAAATCATCAGCGGCCAGTACCCGCCCGACGATGGCTCCATCATCTACAAGGGCAGCGAATGCCACTTCGCTTCGTCGCTCGACGCTCAAGCCGCAGGCATCGCCATCATTCACCAGGAGCTGAACCTGGTGCCGCACCTGTCGGTGGCTGAGAACATCTTTCTCGCCCGCGAACCGCGCCGTGGGGTATTCGTCGACCGGGCGCGTCTGCGCGCCGATGCGCAGCGCTGCCTCGACCGGCTCGGGGTCGACATCGCACCGGGAACACTCGTGCGCACGCTCCCGGTCGCGCAACGGCAAATGGTGGAAATCGCCAAGGCGCTCTCGCTGGACGCCGAAGTGCTGATCATGGACGAGCCCACGTCGTCCCTCACGGAGACGGAAACCCGCCAGCTCTTCAGGATCATTCACGAGCTGAAGCGCGCCGGCGTCGGAATCATTTATATCTCGCACCGGCTCGATGAAATGACCGAGATCGTCGACCGCGTCACCGTCATGCGCGACGGACGTTATGTGTCGACAGACGTGTTTCGCGAAACCACCATCGATAAGGTCGTCGCACGCATGGTCGGCCGTTCGCTCGAAGATAAGTTTCCGCCGCGCACGTCCGTTCCGACCGGGGAGGTCTTGCTGTCGGTCGATCAATTGACGCGCGCGAATGTCTTCGGACCCGTCAGCTTCGAATTGCGGCGCGGCGAGATCCTGGGTTTCGCCGGCTTGATGGGTGCGGGCCGAACGGAAGTGGCACGCGCGATCTTTGGCGCCGATCTGCCCGACAGCGGCACGATCAGGCTAGGTCACGAGACCCTTGCGATCCGCTCGCCGATCGACGCTATCCGGCACGGCATTGCGTACCTGTCCGAAGACCGCAAGGCCAACGGCCTGTCGCTCAACATGCCCGTCGCCAGCAATATCACGCTGGCCAACATGGATGCGGTCTCGAACCGCCTGGGATTTATACGCTTCGCAACCGAGGCCGCTGTTGCGAAACGCTACGTGGACGCACTGGGCATACGCACGCCAAGCGTCAGGCAGATCGCACGCAACCTGTCAGGCGGCAATCAGCAGAAGGTTGTCATCAGCAAGTGGCTGTTCCGCGATTCACAGGTGCTGTTCTTCGACGAGCCCACCCGCGGCATCGACGTCGGCGCCAAATTCGCGATCTACGAACTGCTCGACAAGCTGGCGGCGCAAGGCATCGGCGTGGTCATGATCAGCTCCGAACTGCCCGAGATTCTCGGCATGACGGATCGCGTGGCTGTTTTTCATGAGGGCGACCTCGTAACGATCCTCGAGACCCGTCAAACGAGTCAGGAAGAAATCATGCATTACGCCTCGGGACGCCAAGGCGCTTCGGACACCTCGGGAGCTTCGCAATGAGCACGCTTACACGTCCCAGCCCCTCGCTTGCCAGCGAACGGCGCAAGGATCTGATCCAGAAGTTTGCCGCCTTCGCCAGCCTGATTGTGATGATCCTTGTGTTCTCGTCCACGAGCGAGGCCTTCCATACCGTAGACAACGCGATGACCGTCGCGCTGCAGGTGACCTCGATTGCCTACCTTGGCGTCGCCGCGACCTGCGTCATCATCACGGGCGGCATCGACCTGTCGGTCGGCTCGGTGCTCGCGCTGTCCGGTGTCGTGGCGGCCCTCGCGGTGAAGGCCGGCATGCCGGTCACCGTCGGCATGCTGCTCGGCATCGTGGTCGGCGCGCTGTGCGGCGCAGTGAACGGTCTGTGCGTCACGCGCATGCGCCTGCCGCCGTTTATCGCCACGCTCGGCATGATGCTAGTGGCGCGTGGCCTGGCACTGCAAATCACCGGCGCGCGCCCCGTGTCGGGGCTGGGTGAAGCCTTCGGCGTGCTCGGCAACGGCGCGTTGTTCAGGATCGAGACGATCGGGGCGGACGGCTTTCCGGACGTGAAGTTTCCAGGCATCCCCTACCCCGTGTTGCTGATGATCGTCATCGCCGTCGCCGTGTCGATCATGCTAAGCCGCACCACGCTCGGCCGGCATATTTACGCGGTCGGCTCCAACGCCGAAGCGGCCCGGCTGTCCGGCGTCAATGTCGCGCGCGTGACGATGTTCACGTATGTGCTCTCCGGTGCGCTTGCAGGCGTGACCGGCTGCGTGCTGATGTCGCGACTGCTCACCGCGCAGCCGAATGAAGGCGTGATGTACGAACTCGACGCGATTGCCAGTGCGGTGATCGGCGGCACCTCGCTGATGGGCGGCGTCGGCACGATTTCCGGCACGGCGATCGGTGCATTCGTGATCGGCATTCTGCGTAATGGGTTGAACATGAATGGAGTGTCGAGCTTCATTCAGCAAATCATCATCGGCCTGGTGATTCTGGGCACTGTCTGGATCGACCAGCTCCGCAATCGCCGGTGACATCCATCGGCGCTTCGGACCGGCTGGTCTGCAGCGCCGAGAAGTCCATGTACGACAACAAATCCTCACAGGAGTAGAGACATGCGCACATTCCAACTGAGCCTGCTGGCCGCCACCCTGATGCTGGCCACCGGACTTGCTCGCGCCGCCGGCGGCGAGATCGCGGTAATCGTAAAGACATCGAGTTCCAACTACTGGCAGAACGTCCAGAAGGGCGCGAATGCGGCAATGGGTCAACTCAAGGGCTACACGATGACTTTCCAGGGCCCGGCGGCGGAAACCGCCATTGCCGACGAGGTCAACATGGTCGAGAACGCGGTGAATCGCAAGGTGGCCGGTATCGTGCTCGCCCCGTCCGATCCGGACGCGCTCGTGCCCGCCGTCAAGAAGGCGTGGGAAGCCCATATCCCGGTCGTCATCATCGATTCCGCGCTCTCCGATTCCGGCAAGCAGTACTACCAGTCATTCCTTTCGACCGACAACAAGAAGGCGGGCGAACTGTGCGCCAAAGCGCTGATCGACCGCGTGGGCCAAAGCGGCAAGATCGCGATCATGTCCTATGTCGCCGGCGCAGGCTCGGAAATCGGCCGGGTGGGCGGATTCCGCGACTATCTGAAGGCACATTCGCAATTGCAGGTGGTGGGACCTTTCTATTCGAACTCGCAGATGGCGACGGCGCTCAACCAGACCACCGACACGTTGACCGCCAATCCCGACCTCAAAGGCATTTTCGGCGCGAATGAGCCAACCGCGGTCGGCATGGGTCGCGCGCTCGAACAGTCCGGCAAAGCCGGCAAAGTGGTGGCGATCGGCTTCGACGGCAATCAGGATCTGCAGGGTTTCATCAAGGACGGCACGCTTGCCGCCACCGCCGTGCAGGGCTCGTACCAGATGGGCGAGCTAGGCGTGAAGACGGTGGTCAATCTGATCGAGAAAAAGCCGGTGTCGAAGAACCTCGATACCGGTGTGGTGATGGTGACCAAAGGCAACATCGACAAACCTGAAGCGAAGAACGTGCTGTATTGATCATCCTGGCCGACCGGACGGCTCGATATAAATCTCGCCCGGCCGCCGCTGCAAGACGTACTCGAACTAACGCTGCGCCGCTCGAAACGGCGACGAAATAAGGATTGCTATGCTTACGGTAATATGCGAGACGCCAGGAAAGCTGAGCGCACAGGAAAGGCCTAAACCCGAAACGGGAAAAAACGACGTGCTCTTACGCGTCAAGCGTGTTGGCGTATGCGGTACGGACTTGCATATTTTCACGGGAAATCAGCCTTATCTGGCCTATCCGCGCGTGATGGGCCATGAGTTGTCCGGCATCGTCGAACAGGCGCCGCCCCACAGCGGACTCGTTGCTGGCGATCAGGTCTTCGTGATGCCGTATCTGTCGTGCGGCCAATGCATTGCGTGCCGCCGCGGCAAGACCAATTGCTGCGTGAATATCCAGGTGTTGGGCGTGCATCGAGACGGCGCGTTCACCGAGTACCTGAGCGTTCCCGCGCAGTTCGTTCACAAGGCCGAAGGCATCACGCTCGATCAGGCGGCCATGGTCGAATTCCTTGCGATCGGCGCGCATGCGGTCAGGCGTGGCGACGTGAAGCAGGGTGAACGCGTGCTCGTAGTCGGCGCGGGGCCGATCGGCATGGCGGTTCTTACCTTCTGCAAACTGCGCGGTGCGACGGTGACCGTCCTCGATACGCGTGCGGACCGGCTAGATTTCTGCGTCAAACATCTAGGCGCCGCCGCAGCCGTGCAGATTGGCGACGGCGATCACGCGCAATTGTCGGAACAGACAGACGGCGACTTCTTTGATGTGGTGTTCGACGCAACCGGAAACCCCAAAGCAATGGAACGCGGCTTCCAGTTCATCGCCCATGGCGGCCGGTACGTTCTGGTTTCCATCGTGGCTGACACGATCACTTTTTCGGACCCGGAATTCCACAAGCGCGAAACCACCCTACTCGGCAGCCGTAACGCTACACTCGAGGACTTCGAAACCGTCATTAAGGCCATGCGGGCAGGCCATATCCCGGACCGCGCACTGAATACGCATCGACTGGCGTTAGCCGATGTCCCCGCTCAATTTGCGACACTGCTCGATCCTGCCGGCGGTGTCGTCAAAGCTATTGTGGAATGTTAGCGATGCGCCCTTCGCATGAGGAAGCACCAACCCTTGCCGCACCGCTCACGCAACCCATTCTGCAATTTGGCACAAGTCGTTTCCTGCAGGCACATGTCGATTTATTCGTCTCAGAGGCGCTCGAGTCGGGCCAACCAGGTGCGGCGCCAGGCGGCATTGCCGTAGTTCAGACCACAGAGAGCGCCGACAGCGCCGCGCGCGTCGCCGCGCTCGCGAACGGTCGCGGCTATCCGGTTCATATACGTGGACTGCATTCGGGCCGATTGATTGACCTAACACTCACAGGACGGGCGATTCGCCAGGCGGTACATGTGCGCAGGGATTGGGCGCGGATCCGCCAGACGATCTGCGGTCCGGTGCAGATCGTTGTCTCGAACACTGGGGACCAAGGCTATCAACTCGATGAACGCGATAACGCCAGCGATTTCGCGGACCCGAGCCGCGTACCACACAGTTTTCCTGCCAGACTGCTGTCCTTGTTGCACACTCGGTGGCAAAACCACCCCGAGGCGCCGCTATCACTCTTTCCCTGCGAGCTGATCGAAAACAACGGCGAAGTGTTAAGAGGCATCGCCGTGGAATTGGCGTTGCGGTGGCAGATGCCCGAAGAATTCATCCGCTATCTGATTGACCATTGCGTATGGGCCAATTCGCTGGTCGACAGGATCGTGTCAGAGCCGATCCGGCCTGTGGGCGCGATCGCGGAACCGTATGCACTATGGGCGATAGAACAGCAGCCACGGCTGCAGATACCGTGCGTACACCCTTCGATCGTGCTCACTCAGAATCTCCAGCATTTCGAGCGGCGCAAGCTGTTCCTGCTGAATCTCGGGCATACCTTTCTTGCCGAGCGCTGGTTACGCGAAGCTCGCGCAACTGACGAGACAGTCTGCGCTGCGATGAACGACCCTGTCCTACGCGCGGAACTCGAGACGGTCTGGCAACAGGAGGTCTTGCCGGTATTCGATCTCCTCGGTGAAGGGGATGATGCGTTGGCCTACGTCGCGCAGGTCCGCGAACGCTTGCTGAATCCGTTTCTCGCGCACCGCCTCGCCGATATTGCACAGAATCACGCGCAGAAGAAGCAGCGTCGGATTGCCCCATTGTTGGCGTTGGCGGCCTCCCTGATGCGAGCTACAGGCACGATAGTCGATCAACCACTTCTTACAGAAATGATGGCTGGCGACATCTGACGTTATCGGTATTGGCTGTTCGTGTTCCAGATCTCGCTTCAACGCATCTTCTCCGAGGCCCGATCGGTGACGATCTTGCGCGGCATATGCTTGAAAAACCGTTTGGCGGCGGCCTTGTCGTGCCGCCTTGTAGCAGGAGGTTGAGTTCGGCGCCCCGCTCGTCGACCACGCGGCACAGCAGGCACGGTTCACCACGCAGCGTAACGGACATCTCGTCCAGGTGCCACGTACCGCGCGACTTGCAGCGGGCTGCGTTCACCCTATCGGCAAAGCGTGCGCCGAACTTCTCGTACCAGCGGTGAATTGTTTCGTAGCTGACCGCCACGCCGCGCCCGAACAGCAACGCTTCAATGTCGCGCAGGCTGGACCGGTACCGGAAATACCACCGCACTGCATGGCTGACAATCGACGCCGGGAACCGGTGGCCGCATAAAGCGATTTCGTCATCGCATCATGTTACGTGAACGCCCCGCCAACGTGCCAGTACCGAGCGCCCCCTCAGTGCGAAGAATCAAAATGTGTGACCATCGGCATTTCCGTATTCGATGCCATCGTCCGCCTACAATCTGATGATGAGTCTCTTGCGTAACCATACTGGCGTGCCAGATTGATTTGCTCACGAGCCGTTTGTCTTGATGGTTGCCCCGGATTAAGACATTGCCGCTTCGCCTGGTCGCCGCGATCAATTCGCGTATGTGTCTCGACGCGCCAACTGCGCACCTGACTTGGCAGGGCCGCGTTGCAAATGGATCGAATGACCTGAACGCCGACCTATATCCGTCGCGTCAGCCGCGCGTCCCCACTTCATTCTGACGTTGAGCGAGAACGACGCGACCGTCGCCGACATGCTAGCCACCTACGACAGTCTGCGCGACAGCCCGTTCGCTACGTCTGCTTCAAGAACATTGGCCTGCCGATCGCGGCGCTGAAGCAGCTTGCTCAGCGCATTCGCGCCGACGGCCGCAAGGTCATGCTCCAAGTCGTGGCGACGAGCCGCGAGGCCGAACTGGAATCGATCCGGGCCGCGTTCAAGATCGGCGTCGACTATCTGCTCGGAGGCCGTCACGTCGAAGACGCGCTGTTGCTTCTGCGCGGCTCGCAGGTGCGGTATTTCCCGTTCGCGGGTCGCACTGTCGCGCATCCGACCGTGCTTCAAGGAAAGATGGACGAAATCGTCGAGGACGCGCGCCGCATCGCATCGATTTCCGGTGTGCACGGGCTGGACCTGCTTGTGTATCGCTTCGCAGGCGAGGGCGATCCGGCCGAACTGACGAGGCACGTCGTCGAGGCCGTCGACGTGCCTGTCATTGCCGCAGGCAGCATCGACGGCGAAACGCGCGTGAAGGCGATGATTCATGCAGACACTTTGGGCTTCGCCGTCGGCAGCGCGCTGTTACGCAAGCCTTAGTCGATCGCCGCCTGTCCGCCCAGATCGATACGATCTTCAAAAAATCGAGGGCGCGACCTGATGACGGGCGACCACAGCCTCACTTCGCGGTAAAGAGCGCCTCGAGACGATAGCGCCGCTTGACGATGGGCGATTCGACGATCACGTAGCTGAAGTACGTCTGGATGCCGACGTCGCGCTCGAGCAGCCCCTCGATCACGCTGTGGTAGTGCGCGATGTCGCGTGTCACGAACTTGAGCAGATAGTCGTAGCCGCCCGTCGCGTGATGGCACTCCATGATCTCGTCGATGTCGCGAATGGCGTCGATAAAGCGCACGAAGTCTTCGCGGCGGTGGTCCGCGAGCGTGATCTTGGCGAACACGATCTGGATGTCGCCGAGCTTCTCGATCTTCAACACCGCCCCGTAACCCGCGATGAAGCCGGCCGTCTCGAGCCGCCTGACGCGCGTGAGGCACGGGCTGGGCGACAGTCCAACGGCGTCGGACAGTTCCACGTTGGTCATGCGGCCACGCATTTGCAGCTCGGCGAGAATGCGCAAGTCCAGCCGGTCGAGTGTGCAATCCGTTTTCATCCCCGCCTTGCCTCCTTGCAATCAGGCGCCTCCATACGGGCGCCTCGGAGTGGTTCACGAGCTCAATAGTAGCCCGACACGCACGCCCGACGATAAGACGATCCTGCTATTTTTCCCGATTGTGCATCGCGTCACTCTCGCCGCAGGAACTGCCGTGAATCCCCTCGACAACGAGTAAAAACCTGTCTTTTCCTGTCATCAATTCGGTGTAACAGCGAAGTCGTTCCCGTTTAAATTTCATCCACTGACATTTCCATCGGTGCTTGCCCGAACTGGTGTGCGGCAAGCCCTTCATTCAAGAGTCCCTTGGGATTCGTTACGCATCGAGACTGAAGACATGATCGACTTCGAGCCAAAATTTATCACGTTCGACTGCTACGGCACCCTTGTCAACTTTCGCATGGCCGAAATGGCGCGCGAAATCTACGGGAACCGCCTTCACGGGGACGCGCTGGAGAACTTCGTCAAGCTGTTCGCCGCCTATCGCCGCGACGAAGTGCTCGGCGCCTGGAAACCCTACCGCCAGGTCGTCCTGAACGCCGTGCGCCGCACCTGCGAACGAACGGGCGTAACGTTCGCCGAAAGCGAGGCCGAAAAATTCTACCTGGCAGTGCCGACGTGGGGACCGCATCCGGACGTCCCCGAAGGTCTCTCGCGCCTGGCGAAGAAATACAAGTTGGTGGGCCTCACCAACGCGGACAACTCGCAGATCGCGAGCAACATCGAAAAGCTCGGGGCTCCATTTCACGCCGTCATCACGGCCGAAGATGCCCAGGCCTACAAGCCGCGTATGCAAGGCTTCGAATACATGTTCAAGAAGCTTGACGTGCAGCCTCACGAAATCCTGCACGTCTCGTCGAGCCCGCGCTACGACCTGATGACAGCGCACGATCTCGGCATCGTGCACAAGGCGCACGTGCTGCGCGGCCACGAACCCGAAGCGCCGGAATACGGTTATACGGCCGTCAAGAGTATCGTCGAATTGGCCGAGCAGCTTGGCCTGTAAGCGACTTGCGTCTCCTTGACCGCCGTGTTCGACGGCGGCCAGGGATTCGCATCGCGCGACCGATGTGACGTCTGTCCGCAGGTCGACAGCGCGTCGGAAACGTCCAGCTCTACTGCAGTCCACCCTTCTCGCGTCGCATTGCCCATGTTCACGCCCAGCACTTCCGCAAGCTTATGCACAACCTCCGCCGTTGCGCTGGATACCCTGTTGGCGAGCGGCCTGTCGGTTAGCTTCCCACGCTTGAATGCATTCGACGCGCTCGCGATCATGCGCCGTGTCTATGGCATCGACGGCGCGGCGACACGATTTGCCACCGAGAAGGACGACACGTTCCGCATCGACGCAAGCGACGGCGCGCGGTACGTACTGAAAGTCTCGAATCCCGGCGAGACGGCCGAAGAGCTCGATTTGCAGGTCGCTGCGATGCGCCACGTTGCCGCCGTCGCGCCCGACTTGCCGGTGCCCCGCGTGCTGCCGGGTATCGGCGGACGATTCGTCGTACCCGTGGGGTCACCCCCGCAGCCGCCTCGTACGGCGAGGCTCTATAGCTATCTCGAAGGTCTGCCGCTGGACGCACTGCACGGCATCGCGGTCGATCATTACGAGATCGGTACGGTGCTGGCGCGGCTGCAACGGGCCATGGCCAGTTTTCGCCATCCGCACCAGCACCGCGTGCTCGCCTGGGACGTGAAGCATCTGGCAAGTCTCGCCGGCTTGCAGACCCATATCGCCGATCCCTCGCATCGTTCCCTCATCGGGGAGGCGTTCGCGCGCTTCGCCGAGATCGAGCCGGCACTGCGCCACTGTCCCGCGCAAGTCGTACACAACGACTTCAACCGCTCGAACATCGTCGCGACCCCGGGCGGCCGGAGCTTCGTCAGCGGAATCATCGACTTCGGCGACACTGTGCATACCGCGGTAGCGATCGACGTGGCCACGGCGGTCATGAACCAGTTCCCGATGGACTTCGATGCCGACGGCCCGCACGACCTCTTCGATCAGGCCCGCGAACTCCTGCGCGGCTATCTCGCCCATGCACAACTGAGCGCCGACGAATTGCGCCTGATTCCGCACCTCGCCATGGCGCGCGTCGCGGCGCGGGCCTTACTCACGTCATGGCGAGCGATGCTGTTTCCGGAGAACGAAGCGTACATCCTGCGTTTCACCCGGCCCGGATGGGAGCATCTGCGCTGGTTAGCGCAGCGCGACCCCGAGACGGTTTCCAACGCCTTGCTCTAGTTCTTCCATCGCCCCGCTCACCTCACCGATCCTGACCGCCCCATGAATACCACCACCACGTCGCAGCCGGCCGCTCAAACCGAGGCCCTCGGTACCAGCAAAACCCACGACGCACTGCGCGGCGACATGCCGAACGGCTTCGATCCGGCGTCGCTCGACCACCTCGACGCCGCCGCGCAACGGCACATCGCGCGCCGCTTGCGGCTGCTCAGTCCGTCGTATCGATTGTTCTACGCCGAGCCCGTCAAAATCGTGCGCGGCGAGAAGGTCTATCTGTACGACGACCAGGGGAACGACTATCTCGATGCCTACAACAACGTTGTCTGCGTCGGGCATGCCAATCCGCGCATCGTCGATGCCGTCACCCGCCAGCTCTCGACGCTCTGCACGCATACCCGCTATATGCAGGAGCCGATCCTCGACTACGCCGAGGACCTGCTCTCGACGTTCAACACGTCGATCCGCGCAGGCCAGATGATGTTCACCTGCACCGGCTCCGAGGCCAACGACCTGGCCACGCGCATCGCGATGCAGTACACCGGCAAGACCGGCGTGATCGTGACCAGCGAGGCCTATCACGGCAACTCACACCTGACCTCGAGCTTTTCACCGTCGCTGGGTCGGAGGGCCTTGCTGGGTCCCTACGTGCGCACGGTGCCGGCTCCCGACTCGTACAGGATGACGCCTTCGGAGATCGGCCAGCGCATGGCCGGACAGGTCGAGATGCAGATCGAGGACATCCGACGTCACGGCGGCGGTCTGGCGGCGTTCATCGCCGATTCGTTCTTCTCGTCGGATGGCGTGTTCGCCCACCCGACCGATGTACTCGCACCGGTAGCCGAGGTGGTGCGCCGCGCCGGCGGGCTGTTCATCGCGGACGAGGTGCAGTCCGGCTTCGGGCGCAGCGGTACGCATATGTGGGGGCATGAGCGCCATGGAGTCGTGCCCGACATTGTCACGCTCGGCAAACCGATGGGCAACGGCTATCCGGTTGCGGGCCTGGTCGTGCGCCCCGAAGTCGTCGCAGGCTTCGGGCAGGACATGCGCTACTTCAACACCTTCGGCGGCAATTCGGTCGCGATCGCGGCCGCGCAGGCCACGCTCGACGTGCTGCGCGACGAGCACGTGCTCGACAACGCGCAGCGGGTCGGCGCGATCCTGCTCGAGGGCTTGAACACACTGGCAAGGAAATATGAATGCATCGGCGACGTGCGCGGCACGGGCCTGTATTTCGGCGTCGAGATCGTGCACGATCGCGCGAAGAAGGACACCGACATCGCGACGGCGCTCAAGATCGTCAACGGCTTGCGCCAGCGGCGCGTGCTGATTTCCGCGACCGGGCCGGACGCGAGTGTGCTGAAGATCCGCCCGCCGCTGGTCTTTGGCGCTAACGATGCCGACCGCCTGTTGACGGAGTTGGACACGGTGCTTGCCGCACTGTGATCGTCGCTGACTGGCCGTGTGAACGTGTCCGATCGTCGGCAAGCGGCCCGACGAGCGCAATTAGGCCCACGCGGAAGTCTCCGCGGTCGGGTGGGCTCCGACAGGCTTTCGGCCAGTAAGCGGAATTTAACGCCCACGTGTTGGACGTTTAACCATCTGGAGACGGTTCGCGCCGCATAATTAGCTGGGCGAATCATCATCCAAGCCATTCATGGGAGCAAAAGTGACCGCAGTATTCGTATTGCACCGCGCCGACGGTGCGCCTGCTTCGACCGCCTTCCGCAGGGGAGCTTTCGGCCAGAACGATCCGTTCGCACGTAATCGCGAGATCGCGTGGGAAGGACCGGACGCGATGGCCACCGGCCGCGTCAGCTTCATCGGCGAGCTCGACGTGGCGAGTTTTCCCCACATCGAAACGATCGTCGTCATGGAAGGCTCGCTCACACTGGAAGCGGCCGGCATGGCGCCGCTGGTGCTGGGCCCGCAAGAGGGTGCGGTGATCGGCAAGGGTACTGCGCTTCGCTTCAGGGCGCGAGCGCGCTCGCTTTTCGTGTTCTGCGCCGCGGCTTGCAGGAGGCCGACAACGACAGGCCTCGTCCCGTTGCGCGCGCAAGCCGACTTCAAGCCATCTGCAACGCTTCCTGCAGAGGTACTACTGGGCCCGGCTCCCGAATGCCGTAGCGACAACGTGTTCACCGACGACGACGCGCAATACAAAGCGGGTACATGGGATTCGACGCCTTACCATCGGATCGTTCGCCCGCATCGCGTCAACGAATTCATGCATCTCCTCGCCGGCGGCGTGCGATTCGCCGCGCCTGACGGCAGCGTGCTGTCCCTCGGCGCCGGCGACGCGCTCTTCGTGCCGCAGGGTGCGTCGATCGGATGGGAAAGCAGCGAACGCGTGGCGAAGTTCTACGTTACGCAAACCGTCGAGGCCGTCATTTCCTCGACATTTCGCAAGCTCAACGAGTAGGCCACATACCACCGCACGCACAGAAGTATCACGTCCAGAGGATAGTGCAGGCTTCCTGTTGCGGGCGCATCGCGACAAGGCGGCAGCACGCCGTTACTTCGAGAAAGCCATCGATGAGAACGGAACTCCCGAGACCGTGACCATCGATAAGAGCGGGGCGAATCTGGCCGCCCTCCAGTCCATCGACGCCGAGCGGGAAACGCCCATCAAGGTCCGGCAGGTCAAGTATCCGAACGACGTACGCGACGCGCGGTCTCCGCCTTTTTCGTCCAGATCGGCTGGAGAATCCGCACGATCATCGCGGTATCGATGTCACGCACCCGGACTTCGCCAATCACAGGGTACGCGCATGTGCTGAGTGTGTTGCGCCACTGCTGGACATGCTCGCGATTGCGCCACTGAGCTTCCTGTACACGGATAAACGCTTCGGCTGCCTCACGGAACGTCACGTTGGCATCCGATTAGATATCGAGCAACTGTCTACGCTGCTGCCCTCGCCGCGCAAGGATGGGATCAATCAGGTCTCTGACCATGTCACGGTATCCGGCGGCCAGTTTCCGCGCCTCGCCAAGCGAGACGCGCGAACGCGGTCCGAGGCCCATCTCCCGCACGCGCCCGCTAAGCTTGAACCGAAACACCCATGAACGCGCACCGCTGTCAGCGATCTGCATATAGAGACCTCCGCCGTCCGCATAATGGCCCAGGGCCACCTCCTTCGCGACCTCTATTCCTACCCACGAAACCCATCCCGCTACCCATACTTCGTGAGGAAATTGTGCGGGACGTTACCGGTAGCCGCAAGCGTACCACTACCCATAAACGGCTTTAAAATCAGCAACCTGGAGGATGTCTGCGGAAGTGTAGAGGAACCCGATTGATTTCCGGAAAACCAACCAAATAACTTCCGTCTTGGGTCGTTCAAGCGATCAAACCTCCATAATTTCACTGGCCCGTTACCCAAATAACTTGCGCGATTGAATGCGTTTAACCATAAAATTTCCGCCATCGCAGAAGCGTGATCGAGCCAGCAGTTTCAAGACGGCTTTGAACAGTCCCAGTCAACAACGTCGAGGCGAGCGTCCCGAATTCGGCCTTTGCTGCCGCTGGGACCGGACGACCGCTACGTCAGCAATGTGGCGGACTGCAGCAGGTGGTTTGGCGTCGCCGCCGAGTGCCAGCTTTCTCGATCAGCGAACTCACACTCCCGACCCATTTCGGTCAGTTGACCTTCTCCGAACCGGTCAGTCGGCTGAAAGCAGTTTGAGAACCGGAGTGCTCATAAGCGGACGTTGGCGACTTCACACAATTGGCCACAAGCGGCTGGTCACGTATACCGTTGATCGGACATTCAGGCGTCGGCTCTGGCCTCCGTAACCGGCCATTCGACTATCAAAGACGAACGCTTCGTCACTGGCCCGTTCGCTAGTGCGGTGGGTATGCCGCTCAAAAAGGACCAGGAGGCCAACGCCGTTGACACGGCATCACAGTGTTCGTCGGTAGCTCAGTGCGGAGTGCTGGAGTGGCTTCAGACATGACTGATCCTCCTCGCCGTATCATGCTTCGGTCTCGTAAAGCAGACCGTAGCTCTGGCCTGTTCGCTTTATTCGCGCGAAGCCGAGTTCCCCCAAATGCATACCGGCGATCAACAGTCCCTCCGAACTGACCAGGTCCAGAAGCCGTGATCGTGTGGCGACTGCCAGGGAAGGGTCTTGATCGAATGCAATCGATACGTCTGGCCGTTCAATCTGGATGTGAGGAAAATGAACAGTATCTCCCCAGACAAGCAGGCTCTGATCGCGGGATTCGAGCAGATATCCGGAGTGTCCATCTGTGTGTCCCGGTAGTGGCATCGCTCTGATACCGGGGAGCACTTCCCCTTCATCGAAAGTACGGAGCTTGTTGCGGTAGCCGTCGAACACTTGACGCGCTATCAGGAAGTTACCGCGGGCACGCTCGCTGGCGCGGCTTAGATTCCCGTCATCCTGCCAAAATTCGACCTCTCGATGATGAGCAACAAGCTCCGCATTCGGAAAGGTAATTTGTCCGGCCGCGTCCACTAGCCCTCCGACATGGTCGGGATGAGCGTGCGTGAGCAGGATTGTGTCGATCTCGGATAGTTCGACGCCAGCAAGCGATAAATTGGTTCTCAGGCGACCTCCCCATTGCTTGATGCCTCCAGCCCCACCGTCGATGAGAATTGTGCGACCCGCTCCGCGTACAACGTAGCAGTTGATATGCACGGCGGCAGGCTCCTTCTGGCCTGCATCACTTTGTATTCTGGAGGCTTCGGACGGGGCGATATTCGAGAGGAACTCCAGGCTAGCGGTGAGGTAGCCGTCGCTGATTGCGGTGATCGTGAAATCCCCGGCTCGCTGACTTGGAAACGTGATGGTGGACACAACTCTTCTCCAGAAGACTTCCTAATTGCGGGCGTGAATGTTCGACGCGGCATAACCAAAACAACGGATGCGCGCCGTGAGACCCGTGCAGCGCGCAATGGCGTCGTCCAGGGCTTCCATGAACTGGTTCATTACCGAAGGCGTGCGAAACGTCTCAAGGCGATATTGGACTTCCGCGAAGACGGGATGTCCGTGCCCATGGCGAACGTCGACATGGATGACATGAACGTTTTCGAGCGCTGCTTCAAGGACACTCGTACAGAGTTCGACGCAGTCGCGGGAAAGCTCGGCAAGCCTCTCATCAGACGGCATTTGCCCCGTAGAAATATAGAAAGTGACATTGGGCATCGCGGACCTATTTTTCCTGTCCGGTCGAAACGGTGCAGGAGCGTGTCAGTTGTCCCGTCATCGGCGAATAGAGGTGGACACCTTCGGGCATGCTCCCGACAAGCTGAGTGTTTCGCCGAGGCAGTTTTGCGAGCCAACGGTGTTCCGGAAATTTCTCCAACGCAACTGCTCGCATGGCCAACGGTGTGAGACCCATCTGGATCAGCGGTTCGGGGCCGTTTGCACAAAGCACGAGGAGTTCGTCTGCATTTACCGCTGGCGCAAGGCCGATATCGCTGTAGAGATTTCGGTGCCATTCGACGATGTGTTGCTGCCACCTTGCAAAATTGCCGCCGCCTTTCTGGCGATAATCCTCTCCCGTCAGGACATCGAGACCGTCGATCGTGTGGACGGCAAGGTAGACCGGGCAACCATCGCTTAACGCCTTGAAGCGCTGTGACGTGTGAAAGCCAGTCACCGAGATGAGGGCGGGCAGCTTTTCAAGGCTGTAGAAGTCGTTCCATTCGGCTTCGCTGCTTGGATCGGCGAAGCTGCATTCCACCGTGTAGATCATCAGATTATCCTTCGTGGCGCGTTAGCAGATTACTGCAAACGATCCATGTTCATTGCGATAACGTAATGCTAATCTGAGATTTTCGGCGTATATAACGATATAAAGTCAGCCTTCAGTGACATTTACTCAAGCTGGCGTCGAAGGCAAATCAATCGGCGAGACCCCAATGCGACGTAAGATCCCAAGCAATTCCGCACTCCAGGCTTTTGAGGCCGCCGCTCGACACGGCAGCTTCGCCCGCGCGGCCGAAGAACTGGCGCTGACCGAGGGCGCCGTTAGTCGTCAGATCGGTCGCCTGGAGGCATTTTTGGGTGTTGCGCTGTTCGAGCGCGTTGGAAATCGGGTACGGCTTGCTCCGAACGGCACGCGATACGCGGTGCAGGTTCGCGGGATTCTGGATCGGCTGGAGCGGGACAGCCTATATCTGATGGGGCAGCCGATCGAAGGCGCGAGCATTGATATCGCCGCGATTCCGACCTTCGCCACCCGTTGGCTTATCCCCCGCCTGAAACGGTTTCAAAATATGCATCCGACCATCACCGTGCATATCGCCGAACGAATGGAACCGTTCATTCTTTCCGGAAGCGGTTTCGACGCAGCGATCCATTTCGAGCATCCGGCATGGGCGGGTATGCATCTGCATCGACTGCTGGAAGAGGTGCTTGTACCGGTCTGTAGTCCGGCGCTCCTCGCGGACGCAGGCGCGAAGCCGGCGCTAGACGAATTGCCGCGCCTTCACAGGCGGCAAAATCCGGACGCGTGGCAGCTTTATGCACACGAGGCCGGCATCGCGCTGACCAATTCGGCGGTCGGGGCACGTTACGATCTCCATTCCATGCTGATAGAGGCAGCGGTAGCTGGTCTGGGCGTCGCGTTGGTGCCGCGTCTTTACATCGGGGCAGAGCTCGAACAAGGGCGCCTGGTTGCGCCCTGGCCGGACCGCGAAGCGATTACCAAAAACTTCTGCCTTGTTCTTCCTGAACCGCTCGAGTTGAGTGCACGGCCACTACAGGCATTTGCGAAATGGGTTCTTGACGAAGCCCGGGGCACAGCGCCTTAAAGCCGCGCCCGACACGCGTCACAAAATAGCGATCCGGCAGGGTTGCCATCCCTAGGCGGTCGCTTCGCTTCGAATGAACTGTCGCCAGTCGACGAACGGCCGTTGGAGCTTTGACAGCCGCCATAGTTGTGACGCGGGGGTCGACGGGCCGTAACGGGTCGGGCTGAGTCCATCCGCGCTTCGAACTCATCGTCGCAAACCCGTCATTGGTGTTTCGCTTCCCGTAAACGGCCGGTCGCCAACGCGCACTCCCGAGCCATTCCGGTCGGCCAGCCGCAGAATTCGAACGGCGGTTATTCGAGGATGAGCTGCCGCACATGGCCACAGGCATTCCCCATTCAACCGCCTCGCGCAGGCAGGATTCCCGACGCTCGCCCCTCATCCGCAGACGCGATCCCGGTCATGGAAGCGTTGCATCCAGTAGGGGAAGGGAACTGACGGTTCAGATACTTTATCGAGCCGCGCGCACTGTTCGGAGGTTAGTGCGAGATTCTGTGCATCGAGGTTAGCTGCGAGTTGCTCGCACGAGCGGGCTCCGATAATGACAGAAGTGATCTGCTCGCGCGCAAGCAACCAACCCAATGAGACTTGAGCCGGCGTGGCCGCCAGTTCGTCGGCGACTTCACGCAATACTGCGAGGATCGGCTCCGCCCTGACTGTATCAACCGGCGGAAAGTCGAGCTTCGCACGCCGCCCGGCAGCTTCGCCATTCTGCGAGTACTTGCCGCTCAAGTAGCCACCTGCGAGCGGACTCCAGACCAGAAGGCCCATTCTGTTTGTGGCTGCAACCGGCATGATCTCGAGTTCGATATCGCGGCTCGTCAGCGAATAGTGCACCTGATTGCTCACGACATGAGCCCGATCGGTACGGGACGTTATCCCGACGGCCCGCTCGAGATCGCCTGCGCTGAAATTGCACACGCCAATATGGCGGATTTTGCCCTGCGTGACGAGGTCGTCCAGCACACGAAGCGTCTCGTCGAGCGGAAGAAGCGCGTCACGGTCATGCAACTGGAACAGGTCGATGTGATCGCGACCGAGTCTCTTCAGGCTTGTCTCGACCGAGCGCATGATGTGTGAGCGGCCCAATCCCACTTCGTTCTGGCCGGTGCCGGTACGTAGCCGAACCTTGGTCGCGACGAGCATTCGATCTTCGTCCAGCCCCTGCGCTTTCAGCACATGGCCCACGACCTCTTCTGAGCGACCTTGCGAATAGGCGTCCGCCGTGTCGATCAGGTTGACTCCACGTTCCACGGCCATCGCGACGAGCCGGGCGGCCTGATCGCTATTCAAGCCGGCAATATTGCCCCAGATGCCCGAGCCAGCACCGAACGTCATTGCGCCCAGGCTCAGCCGTGAGACGCGTAGCCCGGTTCTGCCAAGTGTGCTGTATTCCATCGTGTATTCCTTGTTTGAACGAAAATCTGATGCATCGGTAGAGTAAAACCTGGAGTCCACGCGTCGCGCCCTCGGCTCTGGTCAGATTCGACGCAACACAAGCTCGCGCAGAACGGTCTCCAGTTCGACGTGGCCGCGCAAGATTTCGTCAGAGCTGCTTTCGAAATCGATCCAGTCTTCGTTGAAGCCGTCCAGCATGCGCATGCGAGGTAGAGGATGCTTCATGCCCTGCTTGCGGAACAGCGCTTCCCACGTCTGCCTTTCGACAACTTCCGCACGCACCTGACGACGCAGCACGCCGGCGAAAGCGACTGCGAGATCGTTAGGACTCACCCGGCGTGGGCCCTCAAGCTCGACGATGCGCACACCGCGCCACGTCTGCTGAAGCAGTTCAGCAGCAACGCGGCCTACGTCCGCGGTGGCGACCATCGGCACCGGCTTGTCGAGCGGCTGCAGGTAACTGGCAACGACGCCATCGTCGCTTGCAGACGCAACATCCCATGCGGCGTTCTCCATGAACCAGGCAGGCCGCAGGAAGGTCACAGGCATCGGCATCTCGCGCAGCGCCTGCTCCATCAGCGTGCGTTGAGTGAGCAGGTTGACCTCGTCGGCCTGTGCGCCGATCGTCGAGAGGCAAACGACCTTGTCCGGCCGCGCGCTCAGGAGTGCGGCGGACACAGCCTCAATCACTGTGCGCGCTTCAGGAAACCCGGGCTCCGGATCGAACTCCGAAGGCGGCAGGATGAAAGCGCCTGTCGCGCCTTCGAACGCGGCGGCGAGCGACGAAGGGTCTTCCATGAAAGCCGTCGCGATCTCGCAACCTCGCTCTGCCCACGCCTCTGCCCGCGTCGCATCGCGTACGACTGCGCGCACCGGCTGACCAGTAGCCAGCAGTTCGCGGGCCAGTGCGCCGCCCACCTTGCCGGTGATTCCTGTGATTGCATACATTGCTCGTTCTCCATGTGTGGATATATCGGGTGACGCAGCGTGGATGTGCCGACGGTCAATCGCTCAGGCGCGACCCAAACCGTCGTAAAAGGCCTGCTCGAACTGTCCGTATAGGTTCACGACGCGCGCATCGTAGAAGGGCAGCATCTGCGTAAAGAGTGATCCGGCGACCCGATTCACCGGATCGACCCAAAAGTAGGTGTTCAACAACCCGGCCCAGCTCACGCTGCCAGCGCTTCGTCCGTGGGGTCCTTGCTCTGTATTGATGTCGAACGACAGCCCCCACTTGTGCGCGGTCCCCGGAAACTGATCGAAGCTGTTCGACCACGACGGCTGCGCGGTCCTCATTTCCGCGACCTGCAGATCGCCAATGTGATTGCGGAACATCGTCGCGACGGTGTCGGCGCGCAGCACGCGTTCGCCGCCATACGTGCCGCCGTTCAACAGCATCTGCAGAAACGCCATGTAATCGCGCGGTGTGCTGAAGAGTCCGCCTCCGCCCATGAAAAATTCGGGGCGCTGGTTGATCTCGAACGGCTCGGGCGCAAGTGAGCCGTCCGCCTGACGCCTGTGCATGGTCGCGACGCGCTGCTTCTGCTTGCTACCGATGAGAAAGCCCGTGTTGCGCATGCCCAGTGGATCGAAGATGTGCTCGCGGAAGTAGACTTCCAGCGACTGATCGGTCACGGCCTCGACCAGTTTGCCGACCCAGTCCATGCTGATGCCGTACTCCCAGCGCTCGCCCGGCTCGAACTCGAGCGGCGCCGCGAATGCACCGTTCATCGAATAGCCGATGTCCGGCATGCCCGTTACCGTCTCGTACCGACTGAGCTTGTCGCTCCAGATGCTGTAGGTAAAGCCGGAGGTATGCGTGAGCAGATGACGCACCGTAATCGCGTTGCGCGCAGGACGCAGCTTCGACTGCCCCGAGACGTCGAATCCATCGAGGATTTGAGGCGACTTCAACTGCGGCAGGATCTCGCCCGCAGGTTGATCCAGCCGCAGTCTGCCCTGTTCGATGAGCTGCATGCACGCGGTTGCGGTAATCGCTTTTGTCATCGACAGGAGCCAGAAGACTGTGTCAGGACTAATAGCCTCGCCGGTGCCGGCGTTCGCTCGGCCACATGCTCCCTCGTAGACCAGTCCGCGGTCGGTTGCGCCCATGGCGACAACGCCGGCAACCGTGCCGTCGTGCACCGCCCTCTGCAGGCATTGATCGATCGAACTGTAGGCCGGGTGATGGGCCAGCGCGGCGTCGCCACTCGCGCGCGGCGATACTGCGCGCGCGTCGCGGCTTGCGACGGCACCAAGTGTCGCAAGAGCCAGCAGGCTCGACGCACCCTTCAGAATACGACGACGATCTGTTTGAACTGCCATTTTCCGTTTCTTCCCGAAAGAATGAATCGCGGCATTACAGTGCTTCAGTGATGGGCGAAAAACGCGCGCCGCGAGCGGTTCGCCGTTGAAGCGTCCAGCGGATGTCTCTGTGCGACGTATTCTGGCCAGGCACTTAACGAAACAAAATGACATGGATGTCATCAGATAAGTGACAACGCGTTACCGATTTGGCATGATCAACGGACACGTCCACTGCTGCGCGGCGCAGCGTTCGCTTTCACGCGATCGATCGCGCTCCGCCACACGTCTTAACCCGAGCAACCATGAGATCCAGTAGCGAGAAGCTTTCCGGCAGCATTAGCGTGTTCGCCGCCGTAGTGGATGCGGGAACGTTTGTGGCCGCTTCGGAGGTAATAGGAATGACGCCGCCCGGCGTCAGTCGGGCAATTGCGCGGCTGGAAAAAAGGTTGAACATCCGGCTCTTCAGCCGAACAACGCGCTCCGTCTCCCTGACTGAAGAGGGCCGCCGCTTTTACGAGCAGGTCATGCCCCATCTCGCCGGACTTGAGGAAGCAGCGGCCGCTGCGGCAGGCGGCGCGTCCGCTGTGCGTGGAAAGCTGAGAATCAATCTGGATCCTGTCGTCTACCGGACCATCCTCGGGCAACAACTCGATGCGTTCATGGACGCACACCCCGAACTCGAAATCGAGTTCATCGCGCGAGACAGTCTTGGCGACCTCGTCATGGACGGCTTCGACCTCGCCGTGCGATTCGGCGAACCCAAAGCGTCTACCCTGATCGCGAGAAAGCTGCTCGACACCCGCATCGTGACGGTCGCTGCGCCCTCGTACGTTGCTCGCTGGGGACGGCCGGCAAAGCCCGAGGACCTGCAAGGTCGAAGCCACAGATGCCTTGAATTTCGCAACCCGGAGACAGGCAAGCCGTTCCAGTGGGAATTTCATCGCAAGCGAAGGCGCATTGTGGTCGACACTCAGGGACGACTCACGGTCAATGATCCGGGTGCCCTGCTCAACGCATGCCTCGCCGGTTCAGGAATTGCGCAGATGTTGCGGCTCGGTGCCGAGCCTCTGATTGCTGATGGCCGATTGATCAATCTCTTTCCCGAATGGGTAGACGAACGGTATCCGTTATACGTCTACTACGCGTCCCGGCACCACGTGCCGGCAAAGACCCGCGCTTTTCTTGACTTCGTGGTGGAACTGACAGGCAATCACGAGCGCGCCGGGACGCGCTAATGCTGTCGCGGCGGACTGGCGAGGCCATATCGAATGGCCGGTTACGTATGGGTTGCGGTCTGCCATGATCAGGTTACGAACGTCCAGTGCTGGCCGAACCGTGCCTCATGCAAACCGCATGGACTTCCGAATCCAGAACGGTTGCGATCGGCAGCACGCGCCCCCTTGCTGCCGCTCGCGGCGTCACTCGCGTGATGTCGCGTTTCGAATGGACAGCAGTCATTCGCCAACAAAGCTTGCCGATAGGCATTCGCCCTTTTGTACAAGTGGACTAACTGCCGAAGGGCGCTCAAGGTGCCGGACGGTGTGGCGCTTCGGGCAGCGATGAATTTCGTTAGTAGACGGCCTTGTCCGATGCGCGCAGGCTCGTGTGCATGGATCGCTGCGCATCCGAACCATGGCGTTCACTCCGAAAGATGGGATGTGGGTTATCTGAGCGACGTTGAAGCGGCCTAACTTACCGCGCTATATGCCTCCAACATTTGCTTGAGACGACACAGATCGCTACTCGCACGAGGGCGAAACCACACCGCCGGAACCGGCAAGTGTGGTCAGCCCTAAATACCACATCTACTCGGTAAGTTCAAAGAAAGCCGATTGAGATCCAAGGAACGAAGGCTATCGCCATTAGCCCGAGAAGCAGCATGCCGAGATAGATCCATATCCGCCTGAGCCCCGCTTCAGGCGATACCTCGCCGATGATGCATGCCGCGTAATAACACAGGCCGAATGGCGGCGCGAAGACCCCGAGTCCCATCGCGAGCACGACGACCATCGCATAGTGCACTTCGTGGATGCCGAGCTGATGCGCAACCGGAAACAGCAGCGGCCCGAACAGAACGATGGCCGGAATGCCCTCGAGCACGCTGCCAAGCACGATGAACGCGACGATCGACACCAGCATGAAGCCAGCGGCACCGCCTGGGACTCTCGCCATCATGCTGGCGAGGTCGTGCGAGAAACCCGACTGTGTCAGCGCCCAGCCCATCGCACTCGCCGCCCCGACGATGAACAGGATCGCGCCGGAGAGAGCCGCCGTCTGCAGCAGCATCGGCATGATGGCTTTCCACTTGAGGCCGCCGCGATAGATCAGGAGACCGATGACGAGCGAATAGGCGATACCGATAGTCGATACCTCCGTTGCGGTCGCGATACCTTCGACCACCGCGCTGCGAATCAGGAACGGCAGCAACAGCGCCGGCAAGGCGATCACGAACGTGCGACGTACCTGCGACCATGGTGCCCTCACCGCTCCCGCGCGGCTCTCATCCGTTTCTTCCTCGCGTCCCGCACGCCACCACGCGACGACCCCGAGCACCAACGCGAGCACGATCGCCGGCAAGATGCCCGCGGTAAACAGCGCCGCGATCGATATGCCGGTCACCGACGCGATCGCGATCAGCACCAGCGACGGCGGAATCGTCTCGCTCATCGCGCCGGACGCGGCAAGCAGCGACACCAGTTCGCCATCCTTCATCCCGCGCTTGCGCATCTCGGGGAAGAGCACAGGCGCGACAGCCGCCATATCGGCCGTCTTCGATCCAGAGATGCCCGAGATCAACAGCATCGCGCCGAGCAGCACATACGACATGCCGCCCCGCACGTGACCGAGCAGCGACGCGAGAAACGCGACCATCACGCGCGCCACGCCCGTCACATGCACGAGTTGCCCGAGCAGTACGAACATCGGCACGGCGAGCAGGATCAGCGTGCTCATGCCTTCGTCCATGCGTCCGACGACGACGCTGAGCGGCGTCGACGTCGTCGTCAGCAGATAGGCGCTCGTCGCGAGCGAGAACGCGAAGGCGATCGGCACGCCCGCCATCACCGCCGTGCCAAGCACGCCGACGAAGAACACCAGCAACGCGCCCTGCCCCATATGCGTCAACGGCGCCCTGACGAGATAGCAGGCGACCGCGATCAGCGCAATCAGCGCAACCGCACCGACGATATGTCGCCGGTCGTGCCGCGCCAGACGCAGCCCGCAACTCACCAGTGCAGCCGCACAGCCGAACGGAATCGCCAGTGCTCTCACCGATCCCGACCAGCCGAGTGCCGGCGTTTCGACGAAAGCCTGATCCTGCACATAGTCGAATGCGGGATGCATCACGAGCGCGAAGAAAGCAGCCGCCGCAGCGACCGCCAGCGTCTCCGCCCACGCCTGTGCGCGCGGTGTCATGTGTGATACGAAGAACGTCAGCCGCATGTGACACGAACGCTGCACCGCGAGCGCACTGCCCAGCATGGCAAGCCAGAGGAACAGGATGGACGCGAGTTCGTCGGACCAGATCAGCGGATGATGAAACACAGCACGCGCCACGATGCCGACGAACAGCAGCACCACCTCGCCGACGACCGCCGCCGCCGCGAGCACCTCGATCCCGCGACGCAACCAGCGTTCGATGACGCTCTCGCCGTGCGCGTCGCGCACGAACGACGGTCCCGGCACCTCCAGATTGTGCGCGGCGCTCATGATATTTTTCCCGTCACCGCTTCGAGGGCGCTCCACGCGCTGGCGCCGAACTTGTCGCGCCATTGAGTATAGAAGCCGGACTTCGAGAGCGCTGCGCGGAACGCGTCCCTGTCGGCGGGAACGAACGTCAGTCCCTTGCCGGAGAGTTGCGACTTCAGCGATGTATTCAGCCGCGCGACGTCCGCGCGCTGCTCGACACTCGCCCGGTCGAATTCGCGTCTCACGATCGCCTTGAGATCGTCGGGCAGCGCGTTGAATGCGCGCGGGTTGCCAAGCAGCCAGAACGGGTCCCAGATGTGATTGGTCTCGGCGACGTACTTCTGCACTTCATACAGCTTGCCCGCTTCGATCGTGACGAGGCCGTTTTCCTGACCGTCCACGAGATGCGTCTGCAACGCGGTGTAGAGCTCGTTGAAGTTGATCGACGTAGGGTTCGCCCCTAGCGTCTGAAAGAGCGACGTGAAGATCGGCGAGACCGGCACGCGGATGCGGTAGCCGCGCAGGTCGTCGGGCGCCTTGATCGGTTTCGTGGCGGAGGTGATTTGCCGGAAGCCGTTGTCCGCCGCCTTCGACACAGAGACGTATCCGCTCTTGTCGATCTGCGCGCGGATGATCTTGCCGAGATCGCCATCGACGCCGCGCCAGACCTGATCGTAGTCCGAGAACGCGAAGCCGAGATTGGTGATGGCCGCGAGCGGGATCACGGTCGACATCACCGAGCCCGAGATGTTGAGGAATTCGACGGCGCCCGAGCGCGTCTGCGAAAGCAGGTCCGTGTCCGAGCCGAGTTGCGATGCGGGGAAGAAACGGATCTCGAGCCTGCCGCTGCTCGCCTCGCGAATGCGGTCGATGGCTTCCTTGAGTCGCGCATTGATCGGCTGATTAAGGGATTGCCCGGTAGCGAGCTTGTAGCTGAACTCCGCCGCGCGTGCAGGCCGGGTCCATATCGTTACCAGCGGAAGGGCGGCCGCAGCCTTCAACACCGCGCGTCGCGAGATGCGGCGCGGCGAGTTCGACGTGCTCATGATGCTGTCTCCTGTTATATGGACTTACGTGCACGCGCGCCACCTTGTCGGTATGGCGTCGCGGCACGTTGCGGCGCTTGTTCGACTCTTGTCGAGGCGCTGCCGGCCCTGCGTGTGCAAAATATAAGAGGCTTGTTGGTGAAGGACAATTCAATTATTTTGCGCAAAGGTGTAGCCAAACTAAAGGGTGATTATGTATCTGCCATTGCGGGCCATCAGTGTTTTTCATGCTGCGGCGAGTTCGGGGAGCATCTCTCGCGCAGCCGCGGAATTGAACGTCACGCCATCGGCCGTCAGCCAGCAAATCCAGTCGCTGGAGACTCACCTGGGCACGGCGTTGATGACGAAGGTCGGACGGGGTGTGGCATTGACCGAAGCCGGCGAGCGCTACTTCGCGATGATTTCAGAGGAGATCGATCGCATCGCGGATGCGACTCAGCGTATACGCGGGTTGCGCTCCGTCACGCTCCTGACCGTACGCGCGACTCCGACGCTCTCCACCAAGTTTCTCTTGCCGCGTCTGCGCTCGTTCCTCGACGGCCATCCCGATCTGGAGGTGCGCCTGAACGGCACCAACGAAATGACCGACTTCGCGCAGGAAGCAGTCGATATCGAGATCCGTCACGGCACCGGACAATGGCCGGGCGTCTACGTCGAGGCGCTGACCGAGGAGTCGTTCCTGCCGGTATGCTCGCCGGCGTACTGCGCGCCGTCGAGTCTCGATGCCGCCGATCTTCAGCGGCATCGGCTCATCTACTCGATCAAGTCGCAGGTCCAATGGCCACACTGGTTCTCGGTGGCGCGCGCGGCGCCGCTCGATCCGGGGCAGCGCGTGCTGTTCGATCGCAGCCATATGGCGATCGATGCCGCCGTGGACGGCATCGGCATCGCGCTCGAAAGCACGCTCATGATGTGGCGCGAACTGCGCGACGGCACGTTGATCTGCCCGGTGCGCAAGCCTCCGGCGATCCGCCTGACGACGCAGTGGATCGTCTGCCCGTTCGAGCATCTGCACAAGAAGAAAGTGATCCTGTTCCTCGATTGGCTGCGCGCCGAACGTGCCGCCTGGCAATCGGCGTCCCAGCTTCCCGCCGCCCGCTGATGTTGAAGCCTGGCTAACAAATCGCCTCGGAAATGTTAATTGTTCTGTCAGAAGCCCCTGACTACACTTGCTCGCAAGTAAGGCGCACCGCTGTCATGCCTTCGATCACGCCACTCCGGCCAATCACCGCGCGCCGCGTTCGCGGCCACGATCCATAGTCTCGACCACAAAGGATTGCACATGAATCTCTCCAGTCTGCTCCAGGCACGCAACGCATCCGGACGCCCCGTTCGCGTCGGCCTGATCGGCGCCGGCAAGTTCGGCTCGATGGTGCTGTCGCAGGCCCGTCATATCGAAGGCCTGCATGTCGTGGGCGTCGCCGATCTCGACGTCGGCAAGGCGCGCGCATCGCTTGCGCGAGTTGGCTGGCCGGCGGAGCAATACGGCGCACGTACCCTCTCCGATGCCGTCAAGACCGGCGCTACGTGCGTCCTCGACGATGCCGCCGCGCTCGCCGCGTGCGATGAAATCGAATGCATCATCGAAGCGACGGGCCATCCGATTGCCGGTGTGCGTCACGCATTGGCCGCGATCGAAGGTAACAAGCACGTAGTCATGGTCAACGTCGAGGCCGACGCGATGTGCGGCCCGCTGCTCGCCGCGCGCGCTCGCGAACGCGGCCTCGTCTACAGCATGGCGTACGGCGACCAGCCCGCGATCATCTGCGAACTCGTCGACTGGGTGCGCTCGTGCGGATTCGAGCTGACCTCCGCCGGCAAGGGCATGAACTTCGAACCGCGCTATCGCTATTCGACGCCGGACACCGTGTGGAGCTTCTTCGGATGGACCGATGAGGAAGTGGCCAAGGGCGACTTCAACCCGAAGATGTACAACTCCTTCACCGACGGCACCAAGGCCGCGATCGAGATGGCGGCGGTCGCGAACGGCACGGGCCTCGATTGCCCGGACAACGGCCTCGCGTTTCCTCCCGCCGGCCTGCACGATCTGGCGCGCGTATTCCGGCCAGCGGAAGATGGCGGACGCTTGTCGCGCAGCGGTCTCGTTGACATCGCCGCCAGCCAGGAGCCGGACGGCCGCGAAGTGTTCAATAACATTCGCTACGGCGTGTTCGTCACGTTCAAGGCGCCGAACGAATACGCGCGCGCTTGCTTCAAGCAATACGGCCTGCTCGTCGATCCGACCGGCTGGTACGGCTCGATGTGGCGCCCGTTCCACATGATCGGCCTCGAAACCAGCGTGAGCGTACTGTCGGCGGTACTTCGCGGCGAAGCGACGGGGTCGTCGAAGGAATTCCGGGGCGACGCCGTGGCGACCGCCAAGCGCGACCTCAAGCCAGGCGAGATGCTCGACGGCGAAGGCGGCTACGCGGTCTGGGCCAATGCAATCCCGGCGTCGAAGAGCCTGGCCATCGGCGGCCTGCCGATCGGGCTCGCGCACAACGTTAGGCTCAAGCGTCCGGTCGCCAAGGACACCATCGTGCGATTCGAGGACGTCGAACTGGAACGCGATCTCGATGTCGTCGCGCTGCGTCGCGAGATGGAACAAAGTGCGCTCGGCAAGCCGGCGAAGGCAGCGTGAGGCGCGCACATCATGGCATCGAATGGAGAGTCCAGCATGGATAGCGGAACCGAAGCGTTCGTGGTCGTCGCGGAGTTCGAAGTGAAGGCCGATTGCGTTCGCGACTTCCTCGCGCTTGCGCGCGACGACGCCCGGCACTCGCTCGCCGACGAGCCCGGCTGCCGGCAGTTCGATATCGTCCAGCTCGACGAGACGCCGGCGCGCGTCATGTTCTACGAAGTCTACGACGACCGCGCCGCGTTCGACACGCACTTGCAGACGCCGCACCTCGATCGATTTCGTGCCGGCTTTCCAGCGCTGATCGTGGCGGAGCGCCCCGTGCGCTTCGGCCGCCGCGAGCCTGCATGATGCGCGCGAGCCTCGCAGTAGGCTTCATCGGCACGGGCATCATGGGCTTGCCGATGGCCCGGCGCATCGCTGGCGCCGGCTACCGGGTCGCGGCGTGGAACCGTACTCGCGAGAAGGCGGCGCCGCTCGCCGGGGCGGGCATCGAGGTAGTCGGGCACTCGAGCGAAGCCGCGCGCGATGCGGATGTCGTGATCTGCATGCTCAGCTCCGGCCCCGCATGCGACGATATCCTGCTCGGTGACGACGGCATCATCGCGAGGATGCGCGCGGGCAGCGTGCTGATCGTGATGAGCTCGATTCCCGTCGATACCGCGCAGCGCCATGCGCAAGCCGCGACTGCGCGCGACATCGGCTATCTCGATGCGCCCGTCTCCGGCGGCGAGAAAGGCGCGCAGGATGGCACGCTCGCGATCATGGCAGGCGGTGAAGCGCCGGTCTTCGAAGGCGTGCGCGCCGTGCTGCAGACGATGGGCCGTCCGACGCGCATCGGACCGGCCGGTACAGGGCAGCTCGCGAAGCTCGTCAACCAGATGATGGTCGCGAGCACGATCGCGACGGTCGCCGAAGCGATGCTGCTTGCGGAGCGCGGCGGCGCCGATCCTGCGCAGGTTCGCGCGGCGCTGCTCGGCGGATTCGCCGACTCGACCATCCTGCGCCAGCACGCGGCGCGCATGATCACGCGGGATTTCGCGCCGGGCGGCCCAGCCAAGTATCAAATCAAGGATACGAAGACGGCGCTCGGTTTCGCGCAAAGCGTGGGGCTGGAGTTGCCGGTACTGGGGCTCGTCGATGGCCTCTTCACCGACATGGTCGAACATGGCGACGGGGAGTTGGACCACAGCGCACTGATTCGGGAACTGCGCAGGCGCAACGGCTTGCCGGTGTCATGACACTGGACCGAACGGATTTTTGATTCAACACGCACCACGCGTCGTTCCACGCTCTCTTCCGGGAGGCCGTAAGAGATTACGGCCGGTATTGATACATACATGCCGTATGCGCACGCTTGCGCCACGTACCACACGCGGTTTATATCGCGTCTGTAGAACGAAGCGGCGAAGCCGAATTTGGCGTAACTTGCCATGCGCGCGATTTCTCATCGCGGATTTGAAAAAAATCGGTAGCGACGTCCGTCACGAAGCCAGCCATCCACAACCCGACTCGCTTTACGGCTCGTTGGATGATCGCCACGGCCATGAAGTAACCCCGTCAATCGCGCGGCCGCTTACGGGGCGGAAGCGACTTCTGAGCGTCCGAGCGGCGCGTCGGACGAACGTCGGTTTATGGCCGACTGTACTCGTTCAGCAACCGGCACGGTGAGCAGCCATTCGCAGGTTCGCTCGACGCCAACGGCCGCTTTGTGGCGTCCTCGCCGAACGGATACCGGTCCTTTCCATCGTGCAGTTGAATGACCGCATAGCTGTATGTAAGAGACATCGCTCTCCGTGTCAGCTCGAAGCGCGCTCTTTCAGAATTTCATTCGGAACAGATAGTGCTGAGCCGGCCCCAGGGGATCGGTCCATACCTCACTTGCGACATTGGCGTTGCAATCGCGCGTTGCTTCGACGACGGTCGATGCGCGCCCCGCACAACGTGCTGCGCCAGGGCATCAACATACGGCGCTTGCCTGCCGGCAAGACACTGCAAGATTATCGGTCACTTGCTGACAATCCAGCGCGTGTTCGAGGTCACACCTTGAAGCATCGCGGCAGACCATGTCCGTACTTCCGGAACAGCCGGGCGAGATACGACGGCGAATCGAGCCCGACGGCTGCCGCGGCCATAACGACCGTCACGCCGGGTGTTTGCAACAGAAGCGAAGCGTGACGCACACGTTGCTGCGATTGATAGTCGACGATGGATTCGCCGGTCACGTCGCGAAACATTCGCGTCAACGTGCGTCGCGGCAGGCCGAATTCACAAGCGATGCGATCGAGGCTGATGGATTGATCGAGTGTCGAATCGAGAAACGTCTGGATGTCTTTCACGAGTTCCCGGCGTGCGTCGACGGCCGTCAAGGGCACATGTTTCGGGGTAAGTCCCGCCTCGACGCATGTGGCGGCCACCATCCTCGCAGTCAGATCCCTGCGATAGGCAGCGAGTTCCCCGCCACTGCGAGCACCCGTTTCGGTGGCGAGGCGGACTGCATTGAGCAGCGGTAACGGCGCGGACCAGATTGATATTCGCGCGCAAGAGAGCGTTCTGTGCCTTCGACGCGGATGTTGAGCGGTTCTGACAGCTGTCCCTTGACGAGGTCAAGAACACGGCCATTTCTTACCATCAAGTGTTCCAAATTCGTCCTCCGATAGATATGTAGTCCTCGCATCGGCGCCGTCACTGGAAGTGCACGGACCGATGGCTTAGATTGAGTCCATGGTAAAAATTAAAAAATTCCATGCGAAGTGATTCTTTCTCATGACCCGATTCCTCAAAAGCATTGGGTAGTCACCTTGATCGATCTATCTATGCAGCGCGTCAATAAGAAATCAGACAGTACATATGTATAGGATTACATATCTATTGATATCCAGTATCAAAAAACAGATCGTCGGAGGGGAATGAACTGCCGGTCTTGATCGCCGTGCGCAGGCTCAGGTTGAGCGATTTGATGACAATCGTAACCGGCATGACATAGCCACTGACTCACGGTCCCGCGACGAACGGTTCAGGCATTTGGATGTGACCATCCGCGACAAGGGGTGCTGGGTAGCACTTCGGGTGGGATTGCGTTCTTTCACGTGAGCCGCGAGTTCGAATTAGCACTTGGCAGCCCCTGCGACCCGCTGGGTTGCGCAGTGAGCGCGAATCCGTCGCTGTCCTGCTGTCCCACCGGCTCCTGACAGTCATCTGAACGGGAGACGATCATGCCAATCCACTATGCGGTGGACAAAAGTTTTAATCCGATACCGAAGTAGCAGGCATTGGCGCGCGGTACGATGGCTTGACGGCTTACGAAGCTCGTAAGCAAGGATCGGTCTCTTGAGATCGACTTTGATGACGCTCCGGCAATCGCTGACAAGACACAGTTTTGAGTGTCCTAGTGCCCGCAAGCTATTGCTTGTCGGCCTGAACAGCTATCGGATGCTGCTTCCACGTGTACCTGAAAGCAACCACACGCTCATCAGTCCACAAGGCCAACCTTGAAGCGCTCTACAGCGAAGTCGACGAAAGCTCGGACCTTCGGTGTCATCTGCTTACTGCTTGGCCACAGAATCCAGAATACGGTCGACCGGGTCATGTGCCTGTCGAGCACCGTCTTCAACCGACCAGCGGCGAGTGCCTCTTTTATCGCAAAATCGGGAAGACACGTTATTCCACGACCGGCTTGCGCAAGGTAGAGCAGTGCTTCAAGGCTGCTAACCACCACGGTCATTGGCAATGCTAATTCTCCTGCGGCCGTTCGCGAGTGACGAACGGGCCAAGGCTCAAGCCTGCCAGAAGAGGGGTACCGGTAGTGCAAACAAGCGTGATTCGTTAGTTCGGCGGCCTTTGTTGGTTCACCTCGTTCGGCCAGGTAGGCTGGAGCCGCCACCAAATGCAGCCTGAACGCCCCTAGCCGCTTTGACATCAAGCGCGAGTCATTCAGTTCGCCGCCACGGATGACGACATCCAGGCCCTCATCAATGACGTCGGAGACGCGGTCGGTAATGTCCAGGTCTAGTTCAATGTCGGGGTAAGCCTGCATAAACGCCGAGATCACCGGTAATGGCAAGCCACCGGCCAACGGGAGACCTATTTTCAAGCGCCCGCGCGGCTCGTCCGACATGGCTGAAAGTTCGTTTTCCGCGCTGTCGATTTCTACCATGATGCGTTGGCATCGCTCCAGAAATACCTGGCCCTCCGAGGTGAGCTTGACGGAGCGCGTGCTGCGTTGAAAGAGGCGAACGCCGACCCGCTCCTCTAGCCGCGAAATACTTTTGCTGACAGCGGACGGGGTCAGACCTAAGGTGCGCCCCGCGCCAACGAAGCTCTCAGCCAACGCAGTCTGTACAAACACTTCAACGCCACTTAATTTATCCATGCTCTACCTTTAATGACAAAAACTCACTTAAATAATGAAGGGGCACCCACTTTATCTATCAGTGGCGTAAGCCTAGCATTGGACTTGGAAAAGGGCTATGCAACCTGGCCGCGGCAAAGAACGGGGGCGAACGTAAATGTCCGCCGTGGACAAAAACAGTCAGCATAGCCGTGAGCGTCCGAGGACGTCGTACGGGTCTCTCCGCCCGGTTCGAGGGTTGCGCTTTTGGCGACCCGGCCACAACCGCCGCCATCCTGAACATGGCGGACAGCCTAGAGTCCGCTGCGCGTGGCTTTGGGTTGGGGCACCATGCCGCAGATCGTTGGGGCTTATAGCGCTAAGTTCGCGACATGGCATTAATGGAAATGCGGGTCCATAGCGGCTCAAGGCGAATACGGTTCCGTGCCGAGCCTTCACTTTAATTCGAGAAGAGACTAATCATGAAAGAACAGCGTATTCGCGTCGGCATCATCGGTACCGGCGGCTGGGCCCGGTATGGCCACATTCCAGTCCTGCAGGCCCTTCAAGGCTTTGACGTTGTCGCTCTTGCTGGACGCAATAAGGAAAAGGTTCAGAAATATGCAGACGAGTTTGGCATCGGCATGGCGTACGGCAATGCTGAAGAATTGATCGCGCATCCCACTATCGACCTTGTCGTGGTGCTCGCGCCCACACCGGAGCATGGCCGACTATCCGCTGCGGCCATCGCCGCAGGCAAGGATGTGTATTCCGAGTGGCCCCTGTCTACAAGCACTGCCGAGTCGGAGCGGATCCTAGCGCAAGCCCAGGCGCAGGGCGTGAAGCATGTCATCGGCCTGCAACGGCGATTCTCGCCTGCGGTGCGCTATCTGAAGCATCTGATGCAGGAAAATTACGTTGGCACCTTGCGCGGGGTGCGCATGTCGGTTGGGGTAGACGCGTTCGGTCCGGTGATGCCGGACGCCGTCAAATGGGTGCTCGAGGACGCAAACTTCACACACCTGCTGCCGATCTATGGCGGTCATTTCCATGACGTCCTGTTCAGCACGGTGGGTTTCCCCAAGCAACTCGCGGCAATAACGAAGGTCCAATTTCCCATGACGACCCTTGCCGAAACGGGGCAGCAGGTGCCGTATTCGTGTGCGAACGAAGTTATTGTCATGGGGACGCTGGAGGGTAGCGCGCTCTTTTCGATCCAGCTCGAAGGTGGTCAGGCTCACCGTACCGGCCTGCAGATCGACATTACGGGCACCGAGGGCGTGCTCCGCATGACAAACCCGCACGCGTTCCAGAACCAGTCAGACCACAGGATTGAAGGCATGAAGCACGGCGCCGCAACTTTTGCGGAATTGCCGGTTCCCGCCAAATTTGCATTCTTGCCGATGGCCGGCATGGACGCCAGCGCCCGGGATGTCGCCTACCTGTACAGCGCGTACGCCAGAGACAAGGCTAATGGGACAAATGAGGCCACCAGCTTCGAGGACGCAGTGCGCCAGCACCGCCTGATCGACCGGATCAACGCCAGCTCGGCAGCATTCTTCGCGGCAAATGACGCGCCATGAGTGGGTGGCGAGCGCAGTCGGCTCGCCGCCAAATTGCGGGGTGGCCTACGTCTAATGAGGGGCTGAACCGGCCGATGCATTCGCCATCGCCGCTCCCGGATGCGTCGCACGTGAAATCGGCCGGATGGCGCGGGCCGTGCTCCGCAATCCACCTTAGTGGTTCCGTGCGGGGCTCGCATGCAATGGCCGCTAGCGAGCAGAACAGCGTGCAAATTGCTGTCCGGTTCATACCACCCTAGGTAGCCCAAAGGATACTGCCTTCCGATAGCAACATCCAGCTCCCGCACGCATCTGAAACTTCGCCAAACCGCGAAGTTCCGCGATGCGGCTAGCCAGATCCTATCTCGAAGCCGAGCGGTGAACCGCCGCCCCAGTTCGCCGCGAGGCCAGATGTCAGATGCTTGGCGCGAGGTTGTTAAACCTGCACTAAAAGATCGACGTACAGACAGCGATCGCACGCTGAACCGCAGGTAAAAATCGGCGGCCCATGCCGTGCACAAGTGCGAAGGTTTCCGAACCCGTCTGACTGACAATCTGGCGCGCAATGAGTGAGTCCGGAAAACCATCGAGACTCCACACAGGCAGGACACCGACACCAACATTGTGCTGAACAAGCGCAATGATTGCAGGCACGTCGGAGCTATCGGCAACAATGTTGCACTGGGCATCCACGGAACGAAATTCCTGAAGGACGCGTTCGTAGAAGCCGGGGCCGGAACTCCGCCGAAGAACAACCAGCCGCTTCCCTGAGAGATTTGCAAAACTAAGACTAGGTGCTCGTGCAAGGTCGTCGTTCGTTCGCCGATATAGAGCCGCGAACTGAAGCTCCGCCAAAGGATGAACGGCAAGTGCAGGATTTGACACGGGCAGGTGCGTGAGGGCGAAATCGATCGCCCGACGCTCAATCATATCTTCGAGCAAGCGTGGCTCGCCCTGATGGAGGGAGAAGGTGACCGACGGTAGCTCTGCACCTAGAGCTGCGACGGTACGCGCAACGGGCTCGATCCCTGCGGCGACGAACCCTATCCTGACTCGACCACTCACGCCCCGACCAAGGGCCGCCATTTCCTCGCCGATTTCGTTCGCACTATTCAACAGCTGACAAGCACGCTCGTAAAGCGCGAGTCCGGTGTCAGTCACCAAAAGCCCGCGGCCTGTGCGTTCAAACAGAGAAACGCCCCATAGCGCCTCCAGCTGTTTAATCGATACGCTCAAGGGCGGTTGCGCGATATGCAGCACCTCTGAGGCGGCCGCGAGCGATCGGTGCTCGACAACCGTTTTGAAGTACAGAAGCTGACGCAGATTCATCCCCAAGCCTCGTTCTGATGGGCAACGGTAATGATACCCCGAAGGAGCGCGCCGAAAGACCGCGTTCCGATTTTTATAAGGATGATTACAAGTTTCGTACTGGCGCAAACCTTCGCCAAAGCGTTACCTTGCCTGCATGAATGAGGAAAAAATTAACCACGCCCCCATGATTGCTTCGATTCAAACGCGTGCCGCGCACCAGCCGTCACTAGTTTTGCCAATAAGTGTCGCGACAGTTACCAACGGCCGAAACCTCGAATCCAAATGCGAGACCGCTATCGAGCTTCTGACTCACGAGGACGCCGGCTTCCCTCATGTCGCTCACCTAAGTTCGGGTGAGCTTCAGCTTGACACGCAGGGACGGCTACGCGTTGCGTTGTGGTCGTCGTCGCAAACCACCGCAAATCTTCGTCGCACATGTGTAACCACCTTAATGTTCGCTTGTCCTGATGGGCTCTATGAAGTTTGCTGCCGTTGTATTGCGTCCACGCTGCTACCGGGTCACGCTGCACTCCACGCTTTCCTCCTGCAACCAATAAGCATCCGGGACAAATCCGCTCCCTACGCGCAGGTGCTCTCGGGGATCCGTTATCGCCTCGTTGACCGCGATACCACTTTGCAGCGCTGGTACGCCGTGCAGGCTGCACTTTCCGGCTGTTTTTGACGCATCTGTGCCGTGCCATACGCGTTTCGTATCAGTGGTTATGGCAACGGTAATAGCCCCCCGACGACCTGGTCTCTAGAATCTTAATCAATCAGGGAGATCGTTATGAAACGCATCGTCGTGGGCATTACGGGCGCTACAGGCGCACCGGTTGCCGTGCGGATATTAAAGTTCTTGCGGGACATGGACGTCCAGGTGCATCTCGTCGTTTCTCAATGGGCGCGGGCAACACTGCAGCAAGAGTGCGGCATCAGTGTTCGGGCACTTTCAGAGTATGCACACACCGTCCACGACGCCCGGGACCAGGGCGCATCAATATCGAGTGGCTCGTTTCATACAGATGGAATGATCATTGTTCCCTGCAGCATGAAGACGCTAGCTGCAATCCGCGTCGGTTATGCAGACAACCTCATCGCCCGCTCTGCCGATGTCACCCTCAAAGAGCGTCGTAAGCTGATCATCGTGGCACGCGAAACGCCGCTTAGCTCGATTCACCTCGAGAACATGCTGCATCTCTCCAACCTTGGAGCGGTCATCTTTCCGCCGACCCCCGCCTTTTACAACAACCCAGCCAATCTCGACGAGATGCTGGACCACCTTGCGGTCCGCATTCTCGATCAGTTCCACCTGGATCACCCGGCCGCAAAACGATGGACGGGGATGAAACAGGTTCTTCAACAGGAGTAGAAAACACCATGGCATATCAGGACTTGCGCACCTATCTGGACGCGCTCGCCAAAGAAGGACAACTCATCCAGCTCAAGGATCCGGTTCTTCCCGAGCCGGATATCAGCGCGGCGGCCTGCGCGGTCAACAAGCTTGGCGAAACTGCACCTGCCTTGCTTTTTGACAACATCCAGGGCTACACGGACGCACGCATTGCGATGAACGTTCACGGTTCCTGGTACAACCACGCCCTTATGCTGGGCATGCCTAAAGAGACACCCCTAAAGGAACAGTTCCACGAGTTCGTCCGCCGTTACGAGACCTATCCCGGTGTCGTCGACGAACGCGAAACTGCGCCGTGGCAAGAAGTTGTCGTCGACAAAGACATCAACCTGTTTGACATCCTTCCGCTGTTCCGCCTCAATCATGGCGACGGCGGCTTCTATATCGACAAGGCGTGCATCGTGTCGCGTGATGTCACCGATTGGGAAAATCCCAACACACAGAATGTCGGGATGTATCGCCTTCAGGTGAAAGGAAAGAATCGCATCGGTATCCAACCGGTGCCTGCACACGACATCGCGATTCATCTGCGCAAAGCCGAGGAGATTGGCGAAGATCTGCCCATTGCAATCTGCATCGGTAACGACCCGCTGATCAGCACAGTCGCCGCGATGCCTATCCTCTATAACCAATCCGAATACGAGATGGCCGGCGCTCTCGCGCAAGAGCCGTATCCGGTCGTCAAAGCGCAACATACGGGACTGCAGGTTCCTTGGGGCTCGGAAATTGTGCTCGAGGGCAAGATCCTCTCGCGTGTGCGCGAAGGTGAGGGACCGTTTGGCGAGTTTACGGGTCATTACTCCGGTGCTCGCCAGATGCCGGTAGTCGAAATAACTAAGGTATCGCATCGTCGTAATCCTCTATTCGAGCATCTGTACCTTGGCATGCCGTGGACGGAAATCGACTACCTGATGGGTGTGAACACATGCGCTCCGCTACATGTCCAGCTGAAGGAAGCATTCCCGGAAGTACAGGCGGTCAACGCCCTGTACACCCATGGGCTCGTGGTCATCGTCTCGACGAAGCGACGCTTTGGTGGCTTCGCGAAAGGCGTCGGCATGCGTGTGCTGACAACGCCGCACGGCTTCGGTTACGCAAAGCTGGTGATCGTTGTGGACGAAACCATTGACCCGTTCAATTTGCCACAAGTGATGTGGGCGCTGTCGACGAAGTTCAATCCGCAGTATGACCTCGTTACGGTTCCGGGTCTGTCGGTCCTGCCGCTCGATCCCGCATCCGACCCGGCCGGTATGACGCACAAGCTCGTCATAGACGCGACGACCCCTGTTGCTCCAGAAGAGCACGGCCATTATTCACAGGAACTGAGCGATCCGATCAACACAGAAGAGTGGGTCGAGAAGTTGCGCAATATGCTCTCCCCGGCTTAAAGGAAAATAAAATGAGTAAGAAGCATGTCTGTCCCCGCTGCGAGTCCGTCAAGACGGAAACGTTGACGCAATCTCCCGTCCCCGGTGTGTGGGAGGTGTACCACTGCGAAGAATGCTTCTTCGCATGGCGCAGCACCGAGCCCGAGTTCATCACCGACCCGGCGAAGTACAACCCAGAGTTCAAGCTCAACCGTGCGGAGCTGGATAAGGCGGACGTAATGCCGGCAGTACCGCCGCTTCGCAACCTGTAACAGCTTGACCGCAGCTCATTGATAGATGCCCAGCGCTGCCTGGGCGTCTGAACGCCGGGAACACGGACGAATGACGCATGTGTCACCGTCTCATTATTTCAGAAACGTTTGAGGTTCCAAAAAATGAAGGTGCTTAACAAGGCAATCGCGGTACTTGGTGCACTGGTGCTGCCCGTTGCAGCTCTTGCGCAATCGTCACAACCCGTTTCCCGGGAGCAGGTCAAAGCCGAAATGTCTCAACTGGAGGCTGTCGGCTACAACCCCGCGAGCCGCAATGACGCCAGCTACCCGGCCGAAATCCAAGCGGCTCAGGCACGTCTCTCGGCCCAGGCAACCACGGCAACCGATACGACGATGTCTTCATATTCCCCACCGATCGTAGTCAATCATTAAACTGAATGCGGGCCGCCTCGAGCGGCTGCGCCATACAAAACCGCGCATTGCAGCTACCCTCATGATTTTTCGACATACCCAATCAAGGCCTCGCAGCGCATGCAGCGCAATCGCGTCTGAATTCGGAATACAATGCCCCCAGCGGCTGACAGCTACAACGGTATCCCGCAATGTCGGTGCGTTCAAATACGCCAACAGACCTGCAACCGATATGCATTTGAAGTGTATCGGCTTCTTCCGCATACACGCCTCAGCAACTACGAACCCTGATCGTTGACGTGCTTGGCGCTGCCCCCTGAAACGCGTAAGCGCACTATCAAGCACACCGAGGCGTCCCTCGGCGACACTGTGTTTTGATGCTGTAACCACCATCGTGCATCCCGCGGACACACACTCAAATCACTTGGCTAACGAGCCCCCGTGCGTGCGGATTTGGCAACCTAAGCCAAGTGCTTGGGCATCGCTCTTTTGAACGCAGGAAAATGCGCACCAGTCGGGGCAACATCGAGCCCAACACCCCGAATGAGGAGCCTGACCTGTATTCGGGCTTGATAGGGACTACGGCCAGCCCACCACGTTGCCAATGCTAGCCGTCTCTGTCGGTGCTTTCGGCACTATGCAGAACCGCGCTGCCGACCACAACTGATGAAATTTATCTTGAGATTCAATCCCACTTACCTTCGCCGCCCACTAGTTCTTTGCGCCGCGGCCGTCTCGTTGCCCGCATCCGCGCAAAGTAGTGTCACCCTGTACGGGAACGTCGACGAAGCCATCGTGTACGCGAACAATCAGAACGGCCATTCGAACTTGTACCTGCGTCAAGGCAATCTGTATGCGTCCAAGTTCGGGTTCAAGGGGATGGAGGTGCTCAGTCCGACGTTGAGCGCGATTTTCGACTTGCAGCAGGGCTTCGATTCCGGAACCGGCGCCGAGCAAACGGCCGGGCTGGCTTTCAACCGCTATGCGTATGTCGGACTGCAGGACACACAGGCCGGTACGGTGGCTTTAGGCCGTCAGTACACACCGTACTATCTGCTCGTAGGCACGCTAGGGCCAGTGACCTACCTGACCGGAGCGACCGGCGCACATCCCGGCGATATCGACGGGTTCGATATCGACATTCGCGCAAACAATTCGGTAACGTACGCGTCCCCGTCGATCCATGGGATTCGGGGCAGCGTGCAGTACGGGTTCGGAGGCGTGCCCGGCAGCGTGCAACGTGGCAGTCTCATCAGCGCTGCGCTGCGGTATGACGGCGGTCCGCTCGCGATCGGGGCCGCCTATCTCAGGATGTACAACACGGGCAACACTGTTGGATTCGACCCGAACGGCAGCTCGCAATTTCCTCACTCAGCGCTGAACAACGGCTATCTGTCGGCACGAGTCGTCCAGCAGGTCGCGGCTGCCGCCAACTATACAGTTGGCGATTTCGTGTTCGGTCTGAGCTATTCGAACGTGGTTTATCAGCCGGATGGCAATTCGCTTTTCGGCGATGCCGCCGTGTTCAACACCTACGGTGCGCTGGTGAGTTATCGGGTGAGCACCGCGGTCGATTTAGCCGCTGGCTATAGCTACACGCGCGCGTCATCCGCCAATGGCATCGACGACGCGGCCCGCTACCAGCAGGTCTCGCTAAAGGAGCTGTACCACTTTTCCAAACGCACGACTTTGTATGCTTTGCAGGCCTATCAGCACGCCTCGGGTAAAACGCTCGGTGTTGGCGGTAGCGGCGATATCATCGATGCACGACCGATCGTTGGGGACTCGCAGAACACGACGCCATCGTCGACGCCGAATCAGTTTGTCGCGATGTTCGGGCTGGCTATCGCTTTCTGATAAACCGGGAGCTCGTCACCCTGAATTGCGCGCTCGAGGCGTTTCGCGACGGCCGCAGCGTTATCATGCACACTGCGCGCGATCCGCGCATCGGCGAGATGCTGGACGCACTCTTGGCACAAGGCATGACCCGCGACGATGCGCGTCATCGCGGTGGCCGCACGCTCGGACAGCAGCTCGGAGGGATCGCGGATGCCGTGCTGAAGGCCCTGCAGTTGCGTCGTCTGATTCTGTAGGGCGGCGATACGTCAAGCCGAGTCACGCAGGTGCTCGGAACAGATGCGCTCGAAATCGACACGCGCCTGACGCTGGGGGCGCCCTTGTGTCGCGTGATCTCCGAAAAACTACGTCTGCGTGACCCCAAGGAGCACTGAGAGGCGGGCAGACAGGCGATGCGGGATTCTTCGTCGGTCGGGAGACGGGAATGTCACGTGATATTCGCCGAGTGACGCATGCGTTCACGGGCGGCGAGGTCCCTCTACATCGCCTTTTTTTCGTTCTCGTCAGTCGCGATTTCGTTGCGGCTGGCGTGCAGCCGTGTGCATCTGATCAATTTTCCTAAATCACCCACTCACCAACACCTAGGGAAGGTCTACACATCGCGTTTTCAGAGCGCCGATCTCTTGCCACTTGGACCGAGTCAGAGATGAGAATCTACCGACAGGTTGGTCGTCTGGCTTTTGAACCGCGACGCCCCTTGTTTGCTGAGACTTGTGGCCTCAATCTCCGAGCATTTCACGCTTTCCGCAAAGCCTTACGTGCCATCCACAGGTTGCCCAGCGCAAATAGTGTCGTGGTCTGGGCGGTGTTTTTCATCAACGCCCGGTACCGGGTCTTCGTGTAGCCAAACTGCTGTTTGAGGACTCGGAACGGATGTTCGACCTTGGCGCGGATGCCGGCCTTCAGACGTTCAATCTGATCGTATATCGCGTCCAGACGATCGTTCAGGTCCAGTTCTCTACGCCTGCCTGGCCGCATCGCGACATGCCAGCGAACCGCGTTTGCCTTGCAGCGCATTTCGATACCCTGATATCCGGCGTCAGCGTACACATCCGTTTCTTGGCCGTGCAACAACGCTTCGGCCGCGTTGATGTCGTGAACGTTGGCGGCAGTACCGATGACGGTGCACGCCAGCCCCGACTCTGCGTCCACGCCGACATGCGTTTTCATCCCGAAGTACCACTGATTTCCCTTCTTCGTCTGGTGCATTTCCGGGTCTCGTGTACCAGAGCCGTTCTTCGTCGAGCTGGGTGCAGAGATCAAGGTAGCGTCGACCGCCGACCCTGTTTTAAGCATCAAGCCTTTCTCGCTCAGGATCTCATTGACCAGCGTGAGCATCTGCGCAGCCAGGCCGTGCGTTTCGAGCAGGTGGCGGAACCGGAGAATCGTGCTCTCGTCCGGCAAACGCGTCATCCCCTCGTCCAGCCCCGCAAACTCACGATACACTGGTACGTCATAACGCGCCTCTTCCATCGCCGGGTTTGACAGACCAAACCACCGCTGCATGAAGTGGATCTGCAGCATCGTCGCAATCGGGAACGGCGGCCGTCCAGTCTTACCCTTCGGATAGTGCGGTTCGATCAACGCAATCAACCTCGACCATGGCACAACGCGCCTCATCTCGTCGAGAAATTCCCGTTTGCGTGTACGTTTCGTTGACAGATCCAGACCAAGACCAAGCTGCGTCATCGAAGAACCTCTTAGACTTTCCTATCTACCAGGATAGTCTACCCGTACGTCGGCGCCAGGACTTTTGCAGACCTTCCCTTGCCTTTTCTCATTTCCACTGCGGAGAAAACGGCCCTACGACAGGGAAATGCGTACAGGATTATCGTGAGCGCCGATCACGCAGGATGCCGGTGTATGTCGGACCATGCGCATACAAGCCGTCGACTTTACCTGAGTCGCGCCGTCCGGGAGGGCGACTCACCAAAGCGCTCCTTATAGCTCTGCGCGAAGCGTCCAAAGTGGGTGAAGCCGCAATCGAGTGCGATGCCCGCGATGCGTACGTCCGCAGACGTCGCAAGAATGAGTTCACGCGCGCGATCCAGTCGAATCTGCCGCAGATAGTGCATCGGGCTGGTCTGACGGAAGCGCATGAAGCCGTCGCATAACGTGCGTACCGGCACACCCACCGCGTCGGCGAGTTCGGCAAGCTGCAAAGGCGAGCCAAGGCGGGCGATCATCACGTCCTCGGCCCGGCGAACGAACCCCGGCGTGATGCCCGGGCGCAGCACGGAGGTGGCCGGAGCGTCGCGCTCGGCGGACCCCGCCGCGAGCAGATTGACCAGCAGCGACTCGACGTGCTCGCCGACGCGAGCATTGGCGCACGCGCTCGCGAGCAGATCCGGTGAACTGGCGATCAGCTTCAACTGGTCTTGCCACGCGCGCATCGCGCCGCTCGCGAAGCGCACGAGCGCGCCGCCCGGTTCCGCGCCGAGCGTCGCGTCGTGCGGCAAGGCGGCGGGATCGATACGTAACACGAGCTGCTCGCACTGTGGCGAGAGCTTCGCGCTGAAAGACTCACCGGGTGCGCGAACCACGCCTTGCCGGTCGTTGACTTCGATGGTACGGCCCGCCGCTTTCACCTCCGCGCTGCCGGACACGCAAAACATCAGCAGGTAATAGCCGTCCACCGCTTCGACGTCGACATGCATGCCGCTGCCGAAGCCGATCGTGCCGATTCCGAGCCGGCCGATCTTCACGAAATCCATATGCGAGCGCCCGCTGCCGTCGCCGAATGGCGCCAGCGAATGGGGCTGCATCACCCGCGAAATGAGTTCGCGCGTCTCGTCCAGGTCCTTCGACTCGAACAAACGATGATCGCGCAGCGCATGGGGACGGAAATCGGAACGGGTCATGGCGACGAAGGATAAGGTGCCCAGTTCCGGCCGCAACGGGTTTCGTTTAGAAAACTGCCTGAATCGGACAGGCGGCGCGAGTACTGCCAGAAGCGGATAGCACCGCTATTTTGGATCTCCAAAAATAAGTCCGCAGCCGTCAAAAAAACTGTTTGCAAGCGACGGTCCCTCATACAGGCAGTACCCAGCAATCTAGCGGAGTCATCAGCATGGAAATGGCCGAAACGCCCGTGCGCATTATCAGCAACAGGGATACGGATCACGTCGTGTTCCCGCACGACGACGGGTCGCGTGTACCGTACAAGGTATTCAGTTCGCAAGCAGTGTACGAGCGTGAGCAGGAGCGCATATACCGCGGCCCAACCTGGAATTTCGTTGCACTGGAAGCGGAAATTCCGCAAGCCGGCGACTATAAAAGCACTTTCGTCGGCGACACGCCGGTGGTCGTCACACGTCTGGAGGACGGTGCGCTTTCGGCGTGGGTGAACCGCTGCGCGCACCGTGGCGCTTCCGTGTGCCGCAAGGCGCGCGGCAACGCCACGTCGCATACCTGTGTGTATCACCAGTGGAGCTTCGACAATAGCGGCAACCTGCTCGGCGTGCCGTTCCGTCGTGGCCAGAAGGGCATGACGGGCATGCCCACTGACTTCGATCCGAAGAATCATGGCCTGCGCAAGCTGCGCGTGGACAGCTATCGTGGCCTCGTATTCGCGACTTTCAGCGACGAGGTCGTGCCGTTGCCCGAGTATCTGGGTTCGGAAATGCGCCCGTGGATCGATCGCATCTTCCACAAGCCGATCGAATATCTCGGCTGCACGAGGCAGTATTCGAAGTCGAACTGGAAGTTGTACTTCGAGAATGTGAAGGATCCGTATCACGCGAGCATGCTGCATCTGTTCCATACCACCTTCAACATTTTCCGCGTCGGCATGAAGGCGCGCTCGATCCCGGACGCAACGCACGGTCTGCATAGCATCATCACGGTGACGAAAACAGGCGAAGACACCTCGGCGGCGTACAAGCAGCAGAACATCCGCTCGATGGACGAGGGCTTCTCGCTCGAAGACGATACCGTGCTCGGCCACATCTCCGAGTACGAGGAAGACACGACGAACCATATTCAACCCATCTTCCCGCAGCTCGTGATCCAGCAGATCCACAACACATTGGTTGCGCGCCAGTTGTTACCGAAGGGTCCGAATAATTTCGAACTGATTTTCCATTTTTTCGGCTACACGGACGACACGCCGGAACTGCGGGCTCTGCGCGTCAAGCAGGCGAATCTCGTGGGGCCTGCCGGCTATATTTCGATGGAAGACACCGAGGCCACCGAACTCGTGCAACGCGGCACGATTCGCGACGGCGACGCGACGTCGGTGATAGAGATGTCACGCGGCAATCCCGAACAGCAGGACACGGTGATTACGGAAAGCCTGATTCGCCGCTTCTGGGTCGGGTATCAGCAATTGATGGGCTATTAAACAGGCATGCACATGGAAGCGATGAAATTGTGGTTCGAATTGCACATGCTGCAGAACCAGTACATCAGCAATCTCGACAACGACCGGCTCGAAGCATGGCCGACGCTATTCACCGAGGACTGCACGTACGAGATCGTGCCGAAGGAAAACGCCGACATGGGGTTGCCGATCGGCATCATTCACTGCACGAACCAGCGCATGCTGCGCGATCGCGTGGTGTCGCTGCGTAACGCGAACATCTATGAAGACCACACGTACCGGCATATGACGTCGGGCCTCGTCGTCACGGGAGAGAAAGACGGCGTGATCGAAACCGAGAGCAGCTACGTGGTGGTGCAGACGCGTTCGAATGGCGAGTCCGACGTGTATCAGGCGGGCAAGTATTACGACTGCGTGGTGCGTACGCCCGAGGGGCTGCGCTATCGCAGCAAGCGCGTGGTGTACGACACGTCGCGCGTGCAGACGCTGCTCGCCACCCCGATCTGACGGAGCCCCTATGGAACAGACACTCGAAAACTGGCAAACCATCGGGACACTCGACGATTTTGTCGAAGGAGAACCGGCCGCCATCATTGCAGGCGAGCGGCAAGTCGCGGTTTTCCGGCTCGGCGACGAAGTTTTCGCGCTGAACGATCTATGTTCGCATGGCCACGCGCGTCTGTCGGACGGCTATGTGGAAGACGGCTGTGTCGAATGTCCGCTGCATCAAGGGCTGATCGATATTCGCACTGGCGCGCCGCGTTGCGCACCTATCACCGAGCCGGTGCGTGCGTTCCCGATTCGTGTCGTCGATTCGCGGGTCGAGATTCATGTCGACTGATCGCCATGTGATCGTGGGCGCGGGCCATGCCGCGCGGCGCGCGGCGGAAACGTTGCGCGAACGTGATCCGAACGCGCGGATCGTCATGCTCGGCGAGGAGCCGCATGCGCCATACGACCGCCCGGTGCTCTCGAAAGACGCCTTGCTCGTGGAGGGTGGCGAACAGAGGGCGTTCATTCGCCGGCCAGACTGGTACGCCGCACATGATATCGAATTGCGACTGGCGACCACGGTCGAGTCGATCGACCGTGCGCGCAGCGAGGTGAGGTTGCACGGTGGCAGTCCGATCGGATACGACAGGCTGCTGCTTGCAACCGGGTCGCGCGTGCGCAGATTCGCCGGACCTGTGGATCACCGTGTGCCGCTTTACTACGTGCGCACACTGGCCGACTCGCTGGCGCTGCGAAGCGCGCTCGGGTCGGGCAGGAAGGTCGCGATTCTGGGCGGCGGTTTTATCGGGTTGGAAGTTGCCGCTTCGGCGACTCGGGCGGGTTGCGAGGCGACGGTGATCGAGCCGGCGGCGGCACTGCTGCAACGATCGCTGCCGCCAGCGGCGGCGCGTTTCGTCGCAGCACTTCACGCGCGGCACGGCGTGACGCTCAGGCTCGACGAAACGCCGTTGAGCATAGGCTACGAGAATGGCCGCGCACTGATTGAAACAGATCGTGGGACGCTCGAGGCAGATATCGTCGTGGTAGGGATCGGCGTGTTGCCCAACGTCAAACTGGCGCAAGAGGCGGGGTTGCAGGTGGACAACGGCATTGTGGTGGATGCCCGGTGCCGCACGGCCGACCCACGTATTTTCGCGGCGGGTGAAGTGACCATGCATTTCAATCCGCTGCTGGGTCGTCACGTTCGGATCGAGTCGTGGCAAGTGGCGGAAAATCAGCCCGCCATTGCAGCGGCGAACATGCTTGGCGTTGCGCAGGAATACGTCGAATGGCCGTGGCTTTGGTCCGATCAGTTCGACTGCAATATCCAGACGCTTGGCACCATCGATGCGTCGCACACGCTGATCGCGCGCGGCGACACGCATAACGGCCCGTTTAGTCTGCTCGCGCTCGACGCGGACAGGCGTTTGCGCGCGGTGGTCGCGATCAACTCGGGTCGGGATATGGGCGCCTGCAAGCGGCTCGTTGCGTCCGGCAAGGTGCTCGATCCCGCACTGCTTGCCGACCCTGCAGTGGGTCTGCGATCGTTGCTGTAACGTGAGGAAGGTGTGGCGATGTCAGGCGCGAAATTGCTGCATTCGCTCACGACGGCGCCGGTTTTCCGAATGCGCCCGGAAAAGACGCTCGGCCATTCGATCAGGTCTTCGGCCTGCTCGTCGAAATCGTCCCCCGACACATTCTCGAGATTGTTGCGAAAGAAGCGGCTGTCCTCGCGGAGGCTGGCCCCCGATCTCCAGCTATTTGCCGTTGCTGTCATAACCGGATTTTCGGGTTGGCAGGCCATTCCAAACTACGATTGCCTCAAATCGTGAACGATCCAATCGAGACATGACTGTGCAAGCTCGTCGAGACTCCGTCCGGCAAGCGTCAGCACCTGAAGACGGCGCTGCGTCAGAAGCGGATTGTCGAATGGAATGGCCTTCATTCGATCCACGGCAAGTCGCTTCGCGACGGAAACGTAACCTGACGGCATGATCGCCTCCGGCACCGCCAACTCGAAGCGGTACAGCGCGGCGACATACCGGCTCGTCATCAGCGGCGTGATCTCGACATTCTCGACGTTGCAGGCGATGTCGAAGAGCTGTCGATTCGTCGTGCCCTTATCCTGAAGCAATACCGGGTACGAACTGAGATCCTTGAGCGCGATCTTCGTCTTGCCCGCAAGCGGATGCGTCTCGTGCATCAACGCCATGACCGGCGCGCGCTGCGTGAACTGCACAACGACACCCGGTTCGGGTTTGAAGCTGAATGCGAGCGCGATCGACGCCTCTCCCGACAGAATCATCTGGCTGGCGCGCTCCGACGGCACGACTTCAAGCTGAATCGCGACATCGGGATGGTCCTGGCAAAACGCACCCAGTGATACCGGCAGAAAGTCGAATGCAAAACCTTCCGTGCAGGCAATCGTGAGCGTGCGCGCGCGCCGCCTCTCCTCGCCCTGAATTTCGTCGAATACGGCCTGCGCATCGGAAACGGTACGTTGCGCGTGACGCAACAGCAGGCGTCCCGCATGCGAGAGCACCATGCCGCGCGCATGACGCTCGAACAAAGGCACGCCGATATCGCCCTCCAGCTTGGCGATATGGCGGCTCAGCGCCGACACGGTCAGGCCGAGCTTCTCGGTAGCGGACGTGAGCGAGCCCGCCTGGGCCACGACCGAAAAGTAGTAAAGCGATGGCTCCATCAACTTGCGCATGGCGATGCTCGGAACGCGGGGAACCGATGAGGTTTGACGTACTCGCAAATGTACCTTGTTTGATTGCGAATACAAAAACACTTCGACGCGGCTAATCTGCACACAGCCGATCAAAAAACACGCAACCGATATGTCCCGACAAAGCGCCATCACCCAAGCCCACTCGCACTTCGACAGCGGTGCCTTCCTCGACACCCTTAGCCGCCGCGTCGCGCTCGCAACGGAAAGCCAGCGTGCCGACGCCGCACCACTCCTGCGCCGCTACCTTTCCGAAGAGATCGGAAGCCAACTAGGCTCGCTCGCCTTCACCTACGAAATAGTGGAAAACCCGGTGTCCGGCATGCCGCCATTTCTCGTCGGAGAACGCATCGAATCGCCGGAATTGCCGACCGTGCTCCTGTACGGGCACGGTGACGTGGTCGGCGGCGACGCGGCCAACTGGAGCCCTGGCCGTTCACCCTGGCAAGTGAAGGTCGAGGGCGACCGGTGGTACGGACGCGGCATCGCCGACAACAAGGCGCAGCATTCGATCAACCTCGCCGCCCTTGCGGCTGTCTTCGCGGAACGCGGCGAACTGGGCTTCAACGCGAAGATCATCTTTGAGATGGGCGAGGAAGTGGGCTCGCCGGGACTCGACGCCGTTTGCGCGACATTGCGCCAGCGACTGAGCGCCGATGTGTTGATCGCCTCCGACGGCCCGCGCCAGCGAGCCGCTTCGCCGACCGTGTTCCTTGGCTCGCGTGGGGCGCTGCATTTCCGGCTGGCGCTGACCAATGCGTTCGGCGCGCGCCACTCCGGCAACTGGGGCGGCGTGCTCGCCAATCCGGCGACCGTGCTCGCGAATGCGCTCGCGAGTCTCGTCGATGGTCACGGCCGCATACGAATCAACGGCCTGTTGCCGCCCGCTATTGCGCCGCAGATACGCGCGCGCGTCGCGCATCTGGAAATCGGCAACGACGAGGGCGATCCGCCTCTGTCGCCGAATTGGGGCGAACCCGGTTTGACTCCCGCGGAGCGCGTCTTCGCGTGGAACACGCTCGAAGTGCTTGCGATGCAATCAGGCAACGTCGCCAACCCTGTCAGCGCGATTCCGCAGTCGGCTGAAGCGGTGTGTCAATTGCGCTTCGTCGTGGGCACGGACTGGAAACGCGCCAGGGAACTGATCGAAGCGCATCTCGCGCGGGAAGGCTTCGATGGCGTCGAAGTCACCATCGAGGCATCGGGCGCGGCAACGCGCCTCGATCCAGATAACCCTTGGGTGGCGTTCACCGAACGGTCCATAGAAACCTCGACCGGCAAACCGGTCACCCTGCTGCCGAACCTCGGCGGCACGATCCCGAATGAATCGTTCGCCGACACGCTCGGACTGCCGACCATCTGGATTCCTCATTCGTATCCCGGCTGCCGTCAACACGCGCCCGACGAGCACGTGCTCGCGCCCGTCATGCGCGAAGCGCTGGAACTGATGACCGGCGTCTTCTGGGATCTCGGCGAGCCCGGCGTGCCCCTCAACCGCTGACCGCTTTCCTCATCCCGACCTTTACCCCTCACCCGGAACACACACCATGGATTCGACTGTCATTGACGATGACGTGCGCCACCCGGACCCGAAACCCATGCGGCGCCTGATCGTCGCGACGAGCATCGGCAACGCGCTCGAATGGTTCGATTTCGCCGCGTACGGATTCTTCGCCGTCACCTTATCGAAACTGTTCTTTCCCGCGCACGACGAAACCGTCTCCCTGCTCATGACGTTCGGCACCTTCGGCCTGTCGTATGTGTTCCGGCCGCTCGGCGCCCTTCTGCTCGGACGCTATGCGGACCGGCGCGGACGCAAGGCCGCGCTCCTCGCCGCGCTCGCGCTGACGACCGTTGGCACGTTCATTTGCGCCGTCATTCCGACTTATGCGCAGATAGGGCTCGCCGCGCCGATCGGCTTGATGGCCGCGCGCATTCTCATCTCCTTCTCGACTGGCGGCGAGTTCGGCAGCGGTACCGCGCTGATGATCGAGCAGAAGAGCAAGCGCAAGGCGTATCTCGCGAGCTGGCAATTCTCGAGTCAGGGCATGAGCACGGTGCTCGCATCGTGCGCGGGTCTCGCCCTCAGCACGCAATTGTCGCCGGCGCAGATCGAGTCCTGGGGATGGCGCACGCCGTTTCTCTTCGGGCTGCTGGTCGCGCCGGTAGGCCTGTACATCCGCAAGCATATCGACGATACGCTGCCTGGCGCGGCACACGGCTCGGCTCATGCCACGGCACGCAATCAACCCGTGCGCGAGCTGCTCGCGCATTGCAAGGGCCGCATTCTACTGGCCGCGGGCATCATGGCCGTGTCGACGGCCGCGAGTTATCTCATGATCCTTTACATGCCGACGTACGCGGTCAAGCAACTGCATCTGCCGGCATCAACAGGCTTCGCCGCGACCGTCGTCACCGGCGCCATCCTGATGCTGTTCACGCCGATCATGGGCCATCTTGCCGATCGCTACGGGCGCAGCCGCATGATGCTGCTCTCTGCCGTCGCCACGCTCCTCACGATCTATCCATGCTTCGCCTGGCTGTTGTCGAGCCCGTCGTTCTCCGTGCTGATGACGATCATGGTCCTTGCGGGCGTGTTGAAGGCGATCTACTTCGGCCCGCTCGCGGCGGTGTTGTCCTCGCTCTTTCCGACCCACATGCGAAGTACAGGCCTTGGATTCAGCTACAACATCGGCGTGATGGTGTTCGGCGGATTCACACCGTGGCTCGTCACCGCGATGATCGGCGCGACGCACAACCCGCTGTCGCCGGCGTTCTACCTGATGGCGTGCGCGGTTTTGAGCCTCGCCTGCATCGCGATTTATCACTACAAGCTCACCAAGCACATCTGAAACATGAACGACCCTCTGAATGACCTCACATCCGATTTCAGCGGCTGGCTGATGTATCACTCGGTTGGCGTCTATCCGGGCCACCGCGAAGCGATGAAGCAGGCGCTCGCGGACTTCGCCACGACATGGTGCGCACCCGACGACACACGCTGGGACGCCGCCCTCGCGGCACGCGCAAAACTGTTGTCGGACTGGGCGGCGCTGATCGCCGCGCCGGACGCGAACGTATTCGGCGCACAGAACGTGACCGATGCCTTCGCACGTTATCTCGACGGCCTCGCGAACGACGTTCTGCGCAACCGCACCGTGCTGGTCGCGGCGGACTGCTTCCCGAGCCTGCATTTCCTGCTCTCGGGCCTGGCAGAGCGGCGCGGCTTCACGCTTCGCACCGTGCCGGTACGCGAAGGCGAAGATTACGTGCGCGACGAAGACTTCATCGAAGCCTGGAGCGGCGATGTCGCGCTCGCTCTGGTCACATGGGTGTCCTCGCTGACCTCGAAGCGCGTGAACCTTGCCGCGATGTGCGAGCAGGCACGCCGTCGCGGCAGCTTCGTGGCGCTCGACGTGACGCAGGGCATCGGCATTCTGCCATTCGATCTGAAAGAGACGCCTTTCGACTTCGTGTGCGGGTCAACGCTGAAGTGGCTGTGCGGCGCACCCGGGACCGGCTTGGGCTATATCGCGCCGGACACGCTGCAAAGAGGCGCCAAACCAGCGGTGCGTGGATGGTTCAGCCAGGAAGATCCGTTCAACTGGAACATCGACGCCTTCACGTATGCCTCGGATGCGCGCCGCTTCGATACCGGCACGCCCTCAGTGCTGCCGTTCGTCGCATCGCAGCCGGGCATGACGTGGATGCGCGCCCAGCCCAAGGGCAGCGTGCGTGCGCACAACCTTGAACTGTGTCATGCGCTGATCGCGCTCGCCCACGAAAAGGGTTATCGCCTGCTTTCCCCACGCACCGACGACGAACGCGGCGCGAGCATCATGGTCGAGCCGCCCGCGCATCTCGATGCGGCGAACATTGTCATTCAACTGAAGAGCGCGGGCCTGTTCGTCGATTCGCGCGGCCGCACGCTGCGTTTTTCTCCGGGCGTTTGCTCGACGCAAGCGGGCCTCGCGAGACTGGCGCAATGTCTGCCACGCTGATCACAGCGCGCACCTTCTCGCGGGCGCCGCGGCGCATGGGTATTGCCTGCGTGCTGACAGGGCCGCCGGGCTGCGCGAACCGCTAGCCACCCGCCCTTTCATCACTGAGACGAATTTCCATGACCTCATCCTCTATCAATCGCGCTTCCACCGACGCCATCATCGAAGGCGTGCGCGGCATCGTCATGCCGATGCATTGCACCGATTTGCCCACCACGATGCAGTTCTTCATCGCTTGTCTGGGCTTCAGGCTCGACGCGATCTTTCCGGCCGACGCCCCTCGCACCGCCATGCTCTCGCGCGACGGCTTCACGTTGCGACTCGGACTCGACGTGGTCAATGGCATCGACACGCTCCAGGTGCTCTGCGACGATCCCGCGCAAATTCCTGGCGAAACGCGCGAGATCATCGCCCCGAATGGCGTAACGGTGCGTCTCGTGAATGCCAGCCCGCCGATGGTGCTGCCGCCGACGCGTCAACAGTTGGTGTTGTCGCGTATGGACGGCGACGCGCACTGGAGTGTCGGCCGCGCGGGCATGCGCTACCGAGATCTGCTCCCCGAGCGGCATGGCGGCGCGTTCATCGCATCGCACATCCGCATTCTCCAGGGCGGCCCGGTGCCCGATTACGTGCATTTCCACAAGATCCGCTTCCAGACCATTTTCTGCCGCAAGGGCTGGGTGCGCCTCGTCTACGAAGGACAAGGCGAGCCTTTCCTGCTCGAAGCGGGCGACTGCGTGCTGCAGCCGCCGGAGATCCGTCATCGCGTACTGGAAAGTTCGGCGGGCGCGGAAGTCATCGAGCTCGGCAGTCCCGCCGAGCACATCACGATGGCCGATCATGCGATGACGTTGCCCTCGACTGTCTACGACCCCGAGCACGATTTCAACGGTCAACGCTTCGTGCGTCATGTCGCGAAGCAGGCGACGTGGACGCCGTGGAAATCCCCCGGATTCGTGGTGACAGACACGGGAATCGGCGCTGCGACACAGGGCCTCGCCGGCGTGCGCGTGGTTCGTCCGCAAGGCGAAGGACAGGAGGCATCGCGCATGCACGACACCGAGTTCTGCTTTTTCTTCGTGCTAGCAGGCAGTCTCGAAGTCGTTCAGGGCAACCAGACATGGCATCTGCGCGCCGATGACAGCATCGCGATTCCGGGCATGTCGACTTATGCATTCCGCCGGTGCAGCGCGGATCTCGAACTGCTTGAAGTCACGCTGCCGGCCGATTTCTCACTAGTTTAAAGGTCTGGAGAAGCTTCCCATGATCGATCGCCATACTATCGCCTTCGTCTCAGGCGCGAACCGCGGCCTTGGGGCGCAGTTCGTCGCGCGGCTGCTTGCGCGTGGCGCCGGCAAGGTCTACGCCGCATCGCGCGGGGGTCTTGTCGAACACGATGATGCGCGTGTGATTCCAGTCACGCTCGATATCACCGATGAAACGAGCGTGGCGAATGCCGCACGTCTTGCCGGTGACACCACGCTGCTCATCAACAATGCAGGCGTGAACCACCAGTCCGCATTTTTGTCGCCGTTCGCAGTCGAGCATGCCCGCACCGAGATCGACGTCAATTTCCTGGGCACGTTGCGCATGGCACGCGCGTTCGCACCGGTTCTGATCGGCCGGCGCGGCGCGATGATCAACGTGTTGTCGATACTTGCGCGCGTCAGTCTGCCGGCAATGGGCTCACTGTGCGCATCGAAAGCGGCTGCGCTACGCCTTACCGAATCGATGCGCGCGGAACTCGCACCGCATGGCGTGAGCGTGCTCGCCGCGTTGCCCGGCGCCATCGACACCGACATGAGCCGCGACTTCGACGGCCCGAAGCTCGATCCCGCCTTTACCGCCGATTCGGTGCTCGACGCCTTGACGGGCGAAACGGGCGAGGTCTATATCGGCGCGATGGCGCAAGGCCTCGCGCAAGATCTGGCGCTCGACCGTGCCGCGACGCAGGCGCGAATTCTTTCCTTACCTTAAGGCGGACGGCAACATGGGTTCCTATATTGACATCGACAGTCACGACGGCCGGCGCTTTCGTGCTTATCACGCGACGCCGGCCCAAGGGTCCGCACCGGGCATCGTGCTGTTACAGGAAATTTTCGGCATCAACGGCTATATGCGGGAGATGGCGGATCGCTTCGCGGAAGAAGGCTATGTGGTGCTAGTGCCGGATCTGTTCTGGCGTATGAAGCCGGGTGTCGAACTGGGCTACGGCGAAGCCGACTTCCGTGAAGCGCTCGGCTACAACGAAAGACTCGATGTCGATCTCGCGATAAGCGATATCGGCTCGACACTGAAGGCCTTGCGCGCACTGCCGATGCTGGCTGGCAGAGTTGGCGCGATCGGCTACTGTCTCGGCGGCAAACTCGCGATGCTTGCCGCCGCACGACTCGATCTGGATTGCGCCGTGAGCTACTACGGTGTCGGACTCGATGCCTACGTCGACGAAGTTCCGTCGATTCGCTGCCCGATGCTGTTCCACTTCGCCGGCGAGGATGCCCACTGCTCACCGGATGCGCGCGAAACGATGCTTGCAGCGTTCGCCGACCGTCCGCAACTGGATGCCCATGTATATCCGGGCTGCGAGCATGCCTTCGCGACACCGGGGCGCCCACACTTCGACAAGCCCGCAGCAACGATGGCTTACTCGCGCACGGTCGCGCTATTGCGCGGCACGCTGGGGCCGATTCACGACCTGAACATGCTTTGGGAGCGTCACTGCTACTATGAATTCGCGACCCGTGACGTCGATGCCATTATGCCGACGATGGTCGCGCAACCTTATGTCAACCATGTACCGACCATGACCGGCGGTGTCGGTCATGACGAACTGCAGCGCTTCTATCGCTATCACTTCGTGAATTCCAATCCGGAGGACACGCGGCTCATACCCATTTCGCGCACGATCGGCGCGGACCGCATCGTCGACGAATTCGTGTTCTGTGCGACGCACGATCGCGAGATCGACTGGCTGCTGCCGGGCCTTGCGCCGACGGGAAAATACTTTGAGGTGCCGATGCTCGCGGTCGTCTGCTTTCGCGGCGACAAGCTCTATAACGAGCATATCTATTGGGATCAGGCTTGCGTGCTCGTGCAAATCGGTGTGCTCGATCCCACCGGATTGCCGGTTAGCGGCATCCAGACCGCGAAGAAGTTAATCGACGAAACACTGCCGACGAATTCGCTCATGTCCAACTGGCCATCGAGCGAAAACAAGCCGATCTGATCTGGCACTGCCCCCGAAAGGCGCGTTGTCCGCATGCGGCAACGCGCCTTTCGTCATTTACGCCGCAGTATGAAGCGTTGCGATTCCCGCAAATGCAGCTTGATAGATTTCGAATACCAGAATGTTTTGACGCAAGTAATGTTGCGTGAGCGGTCAGTGCTGCTTGAACCCCATCCTCAATCGATCCTCACAACCCACTACTTCGCCATGCTAATCAAAATCAAGACGTTATCCGCCACCGCATTGATCGCTGCATGCGGTGCCGCCCACGCCAACGCCAGCTCTGTCACGTTATACGGGTTGATCGACTACGGCGTGAATTACACGAGCAATAGCGCAGGCGGGCGCGTGATCGGCGGCGCGAGCGGCATCATGCAGGGCTCGCGGTGGGGCTTCAAGGGCGTCGAGGATCTGGGCAGCGGACTATCCGCCATCTTCCAACTCGAGAACGGCTTCGACCTCGGCAAAGGTACGGCCTTGCAGGGCGGCGCGCTGTTCGGCCGGCAGGCGTATGTGGGGCTGGCAAGCAAGACATACGGCACAGTGACGCTCGGGCGTCAGTACGACTCGCTCGTGACCTTCGTCGAATCGCGCATGAACTCCGCGAACTATGCCGGCGGCACGACCGCGCATCCGGGCGATCTGGACAACCTGAACAACAGCAAGCGCGTGAACAACTCGGTCAAGTACACGAGCCCCGAGTTCAGCGGCTTGACCGTGGGCGGCGTGTATGGTCTGGGCGGCCAGGCTGGCGACTTCGCGCGCAACCAGATCTGGTCCGTCGGCGCAGGCTATGAGTACGGCGCCTTCTCCGCGGGCGCCGCGTATATGAACGTGCGCAACCCGAATCAGTCATTCTTCACGGCTACGCCGACCAATGTCGCGGGCTCCGCTCTCAACAACATGACCGCAAGCCCGATCTACAGCGGCTACGCGTCGGCGCACTCGTATCAGGCCGTCGCCGCCGCCGGACGCTATACGCTCGGAGCGGCCACGTTTGGCCTCGTCTACAGCAACGTGCAGTTCAAGAATCTCGGCGACACTTCATCCGGCTCGAATCCGTTGCGGCTCACGGGCACCGCGAAGTTCGACACCGGTGAATTCAACCTCACGTACTTCTGGACGCCGTCCCTTGCCAGCGAGTTCGTCTATAGCTACACGCATGGCTCAGGGGCGGGGACCATCGGCAGCTCGGCGTACAACAACCTCTCGATGTCGCTCGACTACTACCTGTCCAAACGCACCGACATCTATGTCCTCGGCAGCACGGAGTTCGCGAGCGGCACCGATTCCACCGGTCACGCGGCGCGTGCGACGCTCAACGCGCTGACAGCGTCATCGACGAACCGGCAGACCTTCGTCCAGTTAGGGATTCGGCACAAATTCTGACGTATCGTCAAGCACATCGTGTAGCAAGGTGAGCGCAGATGTCGGTCACCGCCCTGTTTCACTAAAGCGGAGCGGTGGCTACGCGAATTCCGACAGAGTCCGCCATGAACCAACTGATCGATCGTCGGCTCTCAATATAGCAACGGCCGCGTCGACGGCGGCCGCATTGTTTGTTGCCTACTTCGTTACACCCACAGGGCAGGTGAAACCGTCAGCCAGTTGCAGCGCCGTTGCGCACGTGGGCGGGCGGCGCAGCTTCGCCAGCGGTGGCTGAGTCATGGTCGGTCGTGGCGGGCAGCGAAGCAATTTCCACGCGTCCCAGCGAAATCACGATGGCCGCCAGCACCAGCGATCCGGCAAAGAGCGCGAACGTGTAGAACGGATCGGGATTGACCGACGCGACCACGCCGACGATCACCGGCCCAAGTATGCCACCCACGCGGTTCAACCCGACGGCAACCCCCATCCCCGTGCCGCGCACTTCGGTCCGATAGCTCATCGCCTGATAGTTGTTGAGCACTGCCTGTGCGCCGAACACGAAGAAGCCTGTCGCTGCGATCAGCGCAATCGCTTCGGGCTTACCGAGCATCGTCGTCAGACTGCCCATGAAAACAGCCGCCAGGGCGAAGCCGATGATCATCGCGCGAATCCGGCTGCGCAGTCGGTCTGCGAGCCAGCCCATCGAGATGCCGCCGAACACCGACGCAATCATCACGAGCGTCCCATAGCCGAACGCCGACGACACACCCTGCCCTTTGGCCACCACGAGCGACGGCAGCCACCCGGTCAAACCGTGAATGCAGAACAGGCTTAGCGAACCGACGATCCAATGAACGATCGTATTGCGACGGTATGTCGGCGACAGCAGTTCGCTTATCGCCCCTGCACGCGCGGCGTTGGCCATAGGCAGGATGCGGGCTTGCGCATAGTCATGCGCCTTCTCCGGGCGTGCCTTGCAAAGCAGCGTTAGCACCTCGTCGTACCGGCCGCGCAGGGTGAGATATTGCGCGGATTCCGGCAGCCATTTCATGGCCGCAAGCGCAACCCCGGCGGACAGCAGCCCGACGAAATACAGCGATTGCCAGCCGAACAGCGGCGTCAGCGTAATGCCTGCGATGCCCGCGAAAATGCCGCCCGCCGAAAAGCCGAACTGGAATACCCAGGTGGCAAACGTATTGGCGTTGCGGCGCGGCGCCCATTCGTTGATGCAGGTCAGCGCGAGCGGCGTAACCATGCCGAGCGCAGTACCGAGCACCAGCCGGACCACCGCGAAACTCAGCGCCGAATTGACTACGGTGGCGAGCAGGCCGCTGGCCGCCGTCAAGGTCCACAGTGCGATCAGCATCACCTTGCGTCGGCCGATCCGGTCGGCGAGCAGTCCTTGCAGCACCGAGCCGATAGACAGGCCGACAATACCGCTCGACAGCATGATGCCGATCATCGATGGGGACGGATGCCAGAGCTTGCGGATCAGAGGAATGACGTAGGCGGCGTTGAACAGATCGTAGCCGTCGAAGAACATGATGAACGCAACCAGGACTGCGAAGCGCAGATGGAATTTCCCGACACGTGCTTGCGCAAGTTCCTCGCGCACATTGATGAGCGTAGCCAAGATTGTCTCCGTTAATTTTTCAGGCGTCGCTTCTGTCTGCGACTTGGCCTTCATTCTTCCCGGGCGGATGGCTACACGAGGTGGCCATCCGGATGCCTATCCGTGAAGCGTCGCTTCCAGTTGCGCGAGTTCGGCTTCGAGTGCGCTCGCGCTACCTGCCACGCCATACACGTAATGATCGGGGCGCACGATCGCCGCACAGCAACCCTGCCGATCGAACCAGCCCGCCAGTACGCCATCGAGTTCGATCAACGCGGGACGCCCGTTTTCGACTACGGCATGATGCACGTCACCATCGGGCGCCAACTCGATCAAACGTGCACCGAGCCTTTCAGCCGCCGCGTGCACCTGTTGCGTTGCCGGCGCGCCGCCAAGTGTTACAACGCGCCATCCTTCCCCCACCACGACGTCGAACAGCGCATGCGAGTCGCCATGTGCGACACGGGGCTGCGGAAACAGAGTCCCGTTGGCCGCGTGCACGTGACCGGACAGCAGACCGCCTTCCAGCTTCGGCACGATCTCCTGACGCGTCATGGTCTTGATCACACCGCCCGCTTCACGCAGAAGACGTGCATCGCGCTCGCGCGCCGCCACGGGATCGCGCTCGCAGATCAACCGGCCGATATCCTTAATACGCGAGGTCAACTGTTTGACGTGCGCACTGCGCTCGACCTGATACGTATCGAGCAGCGACGGCGCCGCGTCTTCGCGCATCACCGCGTTCAGCTTCCAGATCAGATTGACGACATCGCGTACGCCCTGGCACATGCCTTGGCCGATGAACGGCGGTTGCTGGTGAGCAGCATCGCCCGCGATAAAGACCCGGCCATGACGCCACTGTTTCGCGACCAGCGCGTGAAAGCGATAGCTGGCGGCGCGCCATAGTTCGCCATCGGCCTGCGTCAGCCAGCGGCCCAGCAGTTTCCACACCTGCTCGTCCTGCTGCATCTCGCGCGGATCTTCGTCGGGCATCAACATGATCTCCCAGCGACGATGTCCGCCCGGACCGACAATGTAGGTGCAGGGCCGCGATGGTTCGCAATACTGGATCGCAACTTTCGGCAGCTTTTCGATGCCCTGCTCGTTGACGCGCACGTCCACCACCAGCCACGGTTCGTCGAATTCGAGGTCTTCGTAGCCGATGCCGAGTTGCGTGCGCACGGTGCTCGACGCCCCATCGCAACCGATCAGATAGTTGCAGGTCACCATGCGGGCCGCGCCGGTATCGTCCTTCAACTCGACCGCGACGCCGTCAGCCGTTTCCTCGAAGGCGACCAGTTCGGTGCCGAGCGCCACTTCCACGCAGTCGTAGGCACTGGCATGCTCACGCAGCGCAGCCTCGACGGGCGGCTGGGTGAACACCATCGTCGGCGTATAACCAAGCGGGTACGGCTTGGGCACCGTGTCGATCCGTTTGATCAACTGACCGTCCACGCCGTAATACTCCGACGGCGGAAACACGGCCACGTGTTGCGCAATCTCATCGACGACACCCAGGCCCTGGAACACCCGCATGATCTCGTGATCGACCGCGATCGCGCGTGGCTTGTCATACACGGTCCGCGAGCGATCGACACATAAGGTGCCGATGCCCAGTTTGCCCAGCAAACCAGCGGCCACCGCCCCCGATGGACCGAAGCCGACTACGACTACATCGAAATGGCTCTTCATCGTGCTCACCGCGCCGTTGCTTCGTCCTGAACCGTGTTCTGCAGGCGGCCCACGCTTTCGATGTCGACCTCCACCCGGTCACCGTGCTTCATGAAGACCGGCGGATTGCGTGCGAAGCCCACGCCCGCAGGCGTGCCCATCACGACGACGTCGCCCGGTTCGAGCGTCAGACACTCGCTCAGCAGCTCGATGGTTTCGGCGACGCCCCAGATCATGTCGGACGTGTTCGCCTGCTGCATCACCTCGCCGTTCAGGATCAGGCGCAGCGACAGACCTGCTGCTCCCGGCGGCAGTGCGTCGGCGCTCACGAGCCACGGACCGAATGCGCCCGTGTTGTCGAAGTTCTTGCCGATCGTCCATTGGCTCGTGCGCTTCTGGTAATCGCGTACCGAGACGTCGTTGAAACACGAATAGCCGAACACGTAGTCGAGTGCCTGCTCGCGCTTGACGTGGCGAGCGCGCTTGCCGATCACCATCACCAGTTCCGCTTCGTAGTCGAGCTTGTCGGAGATCTGCGGGCGAATCACCGGGTCTTCGTGCGCGATCAGCGACGATGCGCCGCGGAAGAAAATCAGCGGATAAACCGGCTTGAGATTGCCGCCTTCTTTCGCGTGGTCGTAGTAGTTGTGGCCGAGGCAGACGATCTTGCCCGGCTCCGGCAGCACCGGCGCAAGCGTCAGCGACGCATACGGCACGCGATGGTCCGAACCCGCCGCGATGACGCGCTTCGCGGCCGCGACCACGTCGACGCCGGCCTTGAGGGCGGCGCGCAGGTCTGCCGGCACGGACGGATCGGCCTTGTTCAGGTCGACCACGTCGTCGCCGTCGATCACACCGAGGCGAGTCGTGTCGCCGGATTTGAAGGTAACCAGTTTCATTGTCTATTCCGAGGATTGAATGATGTAAAGCGGTGCGTCGTGCGCACCGGTTATTCCCGTGCAGAAGCAGATGCGTGGAAGAAGATCGATTTCTGGGCCGCTTTCATCTTCTCGGATGGCGGCTTGCCGATACCCCACTGATCGATCCGGCCAGGCGGCCATTTCCAGTCGTCGGGACCGCCGGTGCGATAGGTGTCGTCCACCTGCTGCACTTCGGCGGTGTATTCGATGACGAAGTCGAACGGCCCCAGGAAATACGCGAATGCGTTGTTGCCAGGACCATGACGCCCCACGCCCCACTCGATCGGATAGCCCGCGTCGTTCATGCGGCCACCGCCGCGCATCACCGAGTCGAGGTCCGGCATCAGGAACGCGATGTGATTGAGCGTGTTCTCCTGCGAGTCCGCGAGCGCGATGCTGTGGTGATCGCTGCAGCAACGCATGAAGGCCATGATGCGCGTGCGATCCGACAGGCGGAAGCCGAGCGCCTTCTCGAAGAACGCCTGCGCCACCGACACGTCTTCGCTATTCAGCACGACGTGCGTGATCTTGATGGGACGGTCCTTGATCGGCTCGTCATTCGCATGACTACGGTCGCCCGCGATGAAGCGCAGCACGCGGCCTTGCGGGTCGAGTGCTTCGAGCAGCGTGCCGCCGCCGGGCATTTGCGTCGGCGCCGGACCGGTCAGCACCTTGCCGCCATGCTCCGTGACAGCGGCGGCGATCGTGTCGAGGCTCGCCACTTGCGCGACGCTGAACTCGATTGCGCGTACATCGGCGCGTTCGCTTTGCACCAGCGTGAGGATGTGGTGCGCGGCACCCGTGCCACGGAAATACACCGCGTTGGGCCGGCGCGTCAGTTCCGTGAGATGCCATGTATCGGTGTAAAAACGTGCGGCTGCTTCGAGATCGGGCACGCCGATTTCGATGCCTCTCAAGCCTGTGACAAGGCACTGGTTCATGTATTGCTCCATCAACTGATTGCCAGAAACGCCTGAGCGTTTCGATAGATGAGGCGTTCGACAGTCGGCTCGTCGAAGTGCATCGACTCGATCTGTCCAACAGGATTTTTTTCGCGGAACGCGAACGGGTAGTCGGTGCCGAGCATAAGTTGCGATTCGCCAAACAGGGCGAGCAGGTGGCCAAGCGTGGCCGCGTCGAACACCAGCGAGTCGTAATAGAGCTTGCGGGCCTGTTCGACGGGCGACGCCTGCAAACTTTCACGCAGTGGGCCGAATACCTCGCTCGCCCGTTGCAAGCGGGGCAGCAGCGAGCCAAGCGTACCGCCGCCGTGACTGAATGCAATTCGCAGTCGCGGACGCCGAACCAGCAGATTGCTCGTGATGACCGACGCGGCGGCAAGACCGACGTCGGTGGGATAAGCGAGCGCCTGCAGCAGTTGTGCGGGTCCGACCAGGCGATCTTTGCCGGTCGGGCGCAAGGCGTGGACGAACACGGCGGCGCCGAGCGATTCGGCGGCTTCGAAGAAGGGATCGAACTGCGCCGCGCCAACAGGAACGCCATTGATATTGCTGCCGATCTCGACGCCCGCGAAGCCTGGCGTCTGCATCAGCCGTTCGAGTTCGCGGATCGCCAGATCGATGTTCTGCAACGGCACTGCGCCGAGGCCCAGCATGCGCCCGTCGCTGTCGTCCACCATCGTTGCAATGACGCCGTTCATGTATTGCAGCAGGGGCAATGCGTCGTGCGCGGTCATCCAGTAGGAGAGCAACTCGGGCATCGGCGAGATAGCCTGAATCGCCACGCGCTGGTCGTCCATGTCCGCGACCCGTTTGCCGGTATCCCAGCAACGGTCCGACACCGTGCGATAGACGCTGCCGTCGATCATCACGTGACGATGGCACTCGTGCGCCGCCGCCATCGACGGCCAGTCGCGCGGCACCTTCGCACCGAGGTAGGGCGGCAGATCGGCCGGCACGACGTGGCTATGCACGTCGATGCCGCGACATCGGCATGCGTATTTCAACTGGGAAGACATGGCGACCTTGCTTGCAGACTTAACGATAGGACAGCGCTGCGGCGCAAACGCCGTCGATGCAGATCTGCTCGTCTTCGTCACCTGTGCCGCCGCTCGCACCGATCGCGCCGAGCACGGCGCCGCTCGCCGAAGTGATGACAATCGCGCCGGTCTGCGGCACGAACTTCCCGGAGCTTGCTGCGCCGATCGCGCTGAAGAACACGGGATTGTCTTTCGCGCGCTCCAGCAGCGTGCGTGACGCGACGCCCATGCCGAACGCCGCCGCGGCTTTTCCGTGGGCGATATCGATACGCAGAGCGGTCGCACCGTCCTCGCGACTCGTCAGCTTGACGAGACCCGCTTCGTCGAGCACGACGACCGCCATCGGCCGAAAGCCGTGGCGACGCGCGCTGGCCAGCGCCTCGGCGACAATCCGGTTGGCTACATCCAGGGAAACGGTTTCCATTTTCGAGCTCGCGACATCAGGTTGAGAGCGATCATAATATATACAAAACGTCAACGTACAACGTTTTGTGTATTGTTATAGGGAAACCCCTTACTCGCTATCGTTTTTAACGCGGCACAGGGCTTCGGATATACTTCCGAGCAGAATGATCTACCTGGAGGTGTTTCTTGTCCCGCATCATTGCGACTCCCGGAGCCAGCACGGGCATGGCGGGCGCGCCAGCCGCCACGCTCGCGACGAACCTGTATGACCGCATTCGGGCGGACCTGCTCGACGGCAAGCTGGAGCCTGGGCGCAAGCTGCAGATCGAGTTTCTGTGCGATCACTATCAGGCGGGGCAAACGCCCATGCGCGAAGCGCTCAACCGGCTCACTTCGGACGGGCTGGTCGAGCGCCGCGACCAGCGCGGCTTCGCGGTAGCTGGCATCAGCGCCAGCGACCTGCGCGAAATCACGCGCACCCGTTGCTGGCTCGAAGAGGTGGCGTTGCGCGAGGCATTTGCGACACGCTCGGTCGAGTGGGAAGAACAGGTGGTGCTGGCCTATCATCGGCTGTCGAAAATACCCCGTTCGCTCAGCGAGAGCGAATACAAGGAAAACCCGGAATGGGAGCGGCTGCATCGCGCTTTCCACCGCGCGTTGATCGGCGGCTGTCAGTCGCGCTGGCTGATCAACTTCTGTGAGCAGCTTGCCGACCAGCTTTACCGCTACCGCCAGTTGTCGGTGCGTCGCGTCTACCCGAAACGGCATGAGCGCGAGGAACACCAGGCGATGCTCGAGGCGGTCGTTTCCGGCGATGCCGCCACCGCAATCGAACTCGTCACCTCGCATTACCAGAAAACCGCCGACATCATCCTGGCCGACGCGGACCTCTTCCCGCCGGTCAACTAAGCCCTCTTTGTCCACAGCCGGGTCATCGCGCAAGCGAAGGCCCAGCTCGCGCACGCGTACGCCGCACCCAATGCACGAATTGTGGATTTCCCTGGCTTTGTATATTTTTTGTTGACCTTCGATTCTTTATACACAAAACTCCTGAAAACCAAAAACGGCCGCAGCGCGGCCATCAGGAGACAAAATGAAAATCAGACAGGCGGCGCTGTCCGCACTTGCAGTGACCGCAGCATCGGTGACTCCTTCGGCTTTTGCTCAAAGCTCGATCACGCTTTACGGGATCATCGACGCCGCTGTGCAATACGCGAACACCGGCGGTCATACGGTGGTCAGGCAGGACTCAAGCTCCGTTGCGCCGTCGCGCTGGGGGCTGACCGGCACGGAAGACCTGGGCGGTGGCTACAAGGCGATTTTCAAGCTGGAAGACGGCTTTAATGTGAACACCGGCACCATCGCGGGCAACGGGGCGCTATTCAACCGGGAAGCGTGGGTCGGAATCCGCGGCCCGTTCGGCCAGATCCAGATGGGCAACAACTACACGCCGCTGTTCATCACCTATGTGAACTACTCGCTGGGTGAACTGAACACGCTGGCCTGGGGCAATGCCGCCAACAACTACGTGTTCATTCCGTCTGCCCGCACGGCCAACTCGGTGCGCTTTACGTCAGCGGTGGTGAGCGGCTTCACGCTGCGCGCGTTGTATGCGCGTGGCACCAACGGCGCGAGCGGGGTGCCCGCTTCACTGGGCGACACAGCATCGGCGGGGCTGAACTTCAAGGCCGGCAGCTTCTCGGCCGATGCGGATTATCTTCAGCAACGGTTTGCGCCCACCGCCACTCTCACACCGACCACCAGCGTACAGACCGGCCGCTACTACCTGTTTGCCGCTTCGTACGACTTCGGCTTCGTCAAGCCGTCCGCGCTTTATCAGATGCATCGAAACGCCGGGGGGCTCACCACGTCGATTTCGAGCGCCTTCGCGTCGCCGGATCACGATTTTTATGAAGTGAATGCGCTGTTTCAGAATGTGTTCGGCAGCTTCGGCTCGGTGCTGGTCAGCTTCGGCCAGTACATCCTCAAATCGAATGGTGACGGCGACTCGACTTCGTACGCGATCCGTTACGACTATCACCTCTCGAAACGTACGGGCGTCTACGCGGGTGTCGCCGAAGTTCGCAACCATAGCAAGGCGTCGTTTTCGGTGAGCAACGCGGGGGGACCCGGCATTTCGGTGGCTGCGGGCAAGAACATCACAAGCGGGATTGTCGGGCTCGTTCACATGTTTTAGTCGAAAGGTTGGACGCCCGCAGTCAGGTGATCGTATGTGCATTGCATGAGACGCACTGTGCCGCCGACTGAGTGTAGCCTGACAGAACGCCAGCAGGGCGTTTCGGCGGAAGGCAGCCGGAGTCGAACCGACCTGAGAGCGTCTGACGCCCTCAACTGGGTTTGAAGCCCAGCCGCACCACCGGATACGAATGCCTTCCTACGGTGATTGAACTACACGTCGCCGATCAAAATCGACGAAAGCCGATCAAAGCAGATCGAGCCAGCGACTATCCGCGCGCATCAGATGCAGCCCACGGTGGAAGCGAGTATACCCAACCCGGTCGAAGAATTCCAAAAGCTGAATAGCCCGTTTGCGCCCCAGTCCCGTCACATCGCGAAACGGTGCGGCTGCAACCGTACCGGCATTCTTTTGCGCCTCAGCGGCCGCAATCGAAGCCAGTTCCCGTATCACCTCCTGGTGATAAAACAGATCACGCACGACCTGAAACAATTCGCCTTGTCGCGCGAGCTTTCGCATGAGTTGACGCACGCGCTCTTCACCTACACCGTTCGCATTCGCCAGATCACGCACCCACGGCGGATCGAACCGTCCCGCTTTCACCGCTGGCAGCAGCGCCGCCGCGAGCGCGCGATCGGCGTCGTCGAGCGTCACTGTGTGGCCTGGCAAATGCAGCCAGGGCCCGCGTTTGACAATCTCACCACGCATAGCGGCATCGTCGACGAGCGCGCGCCACAACGCATCGTCCACCAACGGCGCCGCGATCCGCCGCAAGCGCGAGACATCCGGGCCCAATTCGTCCGGCGAGCGTTCATGGTACTCGGCGAGCGTGGTGGTCAATCGTGTATTGAGCGTTTGCCAAGGCGTATCAGCGACCAGCAATGCGTCCTCGCCAGGCATATCGACCACGTGCGTATCGGGCGGCAACGAAAGCGCAGCAGCCGGCATACCCGTCAAGCGTTCCAGCAGCGAGCGCGACAAACCATGCGGCGCTCTTGCGAAGATGGCGTCCAGCTTGCCGGTATCGAGCATGATCTGAAGCGCGTCGAGCCACGCGAGCCGTTCAACTGAACGACGCTTGCGCGACGGCGCGAACGGATCGAGCACATGGCCGCCGCCAATCGTGCGATCGGCCTGCGCGTTGCGCACTACGAAGCGATCGCCGGGCAGCGCACAGACCGGACGCTCGAACACCAGTTGAACGCGGGCACGCTGACCGGCGCCGAGTGTCTCCCCATCGAGCAACGCAACATGCGCAACCTGATGCTGCGTGCCCAGATGCACATGCAGCGGCGCCCAATGCTCCAGCGTGACCGATGCATCGGCGAGCAGCGTCAGCATGACGTCGACCCGCTCCGACGCCTGCGAGAGGCGTGGGTCGACGATCCAGTCACCACGATCAATCGCACTCTTCTCGATGCCCGCGAGGTTCAACGCGCAGCGCTCGCCGGCTCGCCCCTTCTGCGCCGCACGATTCTGCGCGTGAATGCTGCGCACGCGCACCGGTTGATTCTTCGGCGCGAGCAGCATCGTGTCGCCGACCGCCACGCTCCCCGATACCACCGTGCCGGTCACGATCGTGCCTTGGCCCGCGAGTGTGAAGACACGATCGACCGCGAGACGGAACAACCCGTCATCGCGCTTCATGCGCCATGCCGTGGCCGCCGCGAACAGATGCGCCTTCAGCGCAGCCACCCCGGGATCATCGGAATGCGTCGCGCAGGTGTCGAACACGGGCGCGTCCTCGAGCACACTGCCGCTCAGAAACGCGCTCACTTCGTCGTGCACTTCACGCAAACGCTGCGCGTCGACCCGGTCCACTTTGGTCAGCGCGACGGCGCCGCGCCGAATGCCGAGCAACTCGATAATGGCCAGATGCTCGCGGGTTTGCGGCATCACGCCGTCGTCGGCGGCAATCACGAGCAGCGCGAAATCGATACCGCTCGCGCCAGCGGTCATGGTATGCACGAGCTTTTCGTGGCCGGGCACATCGATCAGGCCGAGCACGTCGCCGTTGTCGAGCGGCACGTACGCATAACCCAATTCGATCGAGATGCCGCGCGCTTTTTCTTCCTTGAGACGATCCGTATCGACGCCCGACAGCGCTTTCACCAGGCTCGTTTTACCGTGGTCGATATGTCCCGCCGTACCGACGATCATGCGTGCGCGCCTTTCAGTTGCTCGATCAGTTGCGCTTCATCGGCGGCTTCAAGACAGCGTAGATCGAGACGCAACGCGTCGTCCGCAATTCGGCCGATGACAGGCCGCGCCATCTCGCGCAGCAGCTTTTCGAGCGCGAGCAATTGACGGCCACCTCGCTTGCCGTCCGCCATTCTGACGACGAGCCCGAAGCTCGGCAGCACATCGACAGGCAAAGCGCCACTGCCGATCTGACTGAACATGGGCTCGGCTGCCACCACATAGCGTTCGCCGAGCGCCCGCTGCAAGGCGGGCTGTACGCGCTGCGCAGCGAGCCGGATCTCGTCGGCGGGACGGGTGAGCAAGCGCAGCGTGGTGAGCCGCTCCGTGAGCTTCTCCGGCGTGCGATAAAGCTGCAGCACAGGCTCCAGCGCGGCGAGGGTCAGTTTGCCGACACGCAGCGCACGTTTGAGCGGATGCTTCTTGATCTTCGCGATCAGATCGCGCCGCCCGACGATCAACCCGGCTTGCGGTCCGCCCAGCAACTTGTCGCCACTGAAGGTGACGAGGTCGGCGCCGGCTTTGATGGTTTCACGCACGGTCGTTTCGCGCGGCAAACCCCATTGGCCCAGATCGACGAGCGTGCCGCTGCCGAGGTCCACGGCAACCGCAAGACCGCGTGCATGGGCGAGCGGCGCGATTTCATCCAGACCGACTTCTTTGGTGAAGCCGTTGATCGCGTAGTTGCTCGCGTGGACTTTCATCAGCAGCGCGGTTTGCGGGCCGATGGCTTCGTCATAGTCCTTCAGATGCGTGCGGTTCGTGGTGCCGACTTCGCGAAGCCTCGCGCCCGCGCGGCTCATGATGTCCGGAATGCGAAACGCGCCGCCGATTTCCACCAGCTCGCCACGCGACACGATGACTTCTTTCTTCGACGCCAGCGCGGAAAGCGTGAGCAGCACCGCAGCCGCATTGTTGTTGACCACGGTAGCCGCTTCGGCTCCCGTCAATTCGCAGATGAGTTCGTCGATCAGATCGTCGCGATCGCCACGCTTGCCGGTGTCGAGGTCGAATTCGAGGTTGGCGGGTTGCGTCAGCGCCTTCACGACCGCCTGCACGGCCTCGTCCGGCAGCAATGCACGGCCGAGATTGGTATGCAGCACGGTGCCGGTCAGATTGAAAACGCTACGCAAGCGCGACTGGTTGCGTTGGCGCAGCGCGGCTTCGACCGCGCCCTTCAGTTGCGCGGTGTCGAGCGCGCTCACGGACGCATCGCCCGACTGCGCGCTCGCGCGCCAGTTGTCGAGCGCCTCACGCACCGCGCCCAACACCTGCGTGCGGCCGTACTCGCCGATCAGCGCCACGAACTCGGCCGACGCCATCACCTTTTCCACTGACGGCACGCGCGCCATCAGGGCCCGCAATTCAGAGCCGCTTACATCGCTCACGAGGCAATCCCTTTTCTAGTCTAGTCGTGTCCAGTTGCTGCTAGTCGGACTCGCCGGAAGACTCCGCCGCACTGTCGGCCTGTTCGGGCCACAGCCACGGATGCGGCGACGCCCGCCGGTAACCTTCCGCGCCCATCAGCAGATCCAGCGTGAGACTGGCGAGATCGTCCGCGAACGGTTCGAAATCGTAGTCCTTCGACTGAATGCCGATCTTGCGATAAGTATGGCATTCGTCGCACGATTCGGCCTTCAGCGCGGCATTCTTCGATTCGGTTTCGCGCGTGGCTTCGTCGGCATCGGGCGAGCCGACCGTGTGATAGGCAATGCCCTTGGTCGAATCGCAGTTCGAGCACTTCGCGCGAACCATGTGCCATTCGGTCGAGCACAGCCCGCATTGCAGATAGCGGTAGTTATCATACGCTCCACCCACGCGCACGATGCTGGCCACCGGATGCGATCCGCACACGGGACACAAACCGAGGGTTTCGATGTATGGCACATCGCGCTTGTCGATATCGGCGGCAAGGTCGGTCCACACGACTTGCAACGCGGCGACGATGAACGGCGCGCTCGCCGGATCGACCTCTTCGAAGCGCTGCGCGAAGATCGCGTCGGCCTGGAATTCGAGCGCGGCGGTGTCAAGCGTGCGCAGGCGGGCGATCAGCGCTTCGAGCGGCGGCGTGAGCGGACCCGCTACCGCCACCTTGTCGAGCAGTTGGCGCAGCACGTCGCGCCATGCCGGATCACGCACGCCGGAAAGCGCCGGAATCAGCGGCATGGAGTGTTGCTGCGCGCTCGCGATCAATTCGGGGCTCGGCGGCTGTGCCTTGAAGTTCGCCATCACGGCTTGCTGCGCGTCGGCGAGCACCGCCATCAGGCGCAAATAACCGGCGATCGGATTGTGAAGCGCCGCGAGCTGGCGCAGGCGCGCAGCGCGCGCCGAAAACACCGCGAGCCGCTCCGGTGTGCGGATGCGCGGAATTGCCGAATGGTCGAGCGACTCGATATCGCCGGCTTCGAGAATACGTTGAACCACAGTATCGACCTCTGAAAACTGAAAAGCCGCCGCCCTTCATCGAACAAGGGCGGCGGCTCGGGTGCAGCACGCTTTGCATCGCGCTGCCTGGGTTGCCTGGGCGTGGCCCGCTATTTACCGATGATTTCCTTGAACCAGTTCGGATGATGCTTTCTCGCCCAACCGTAGGTCACGGTGCCGCGCGTCATGGCGCCGATCGATCCCTTGATCCACAACGCTGCATAGATATGCACGACGATGCCGACGATCAGCACGAACGCCGCCGCGGCATGCACCACGGCCGCGAGCCGGATAATCTCGATCGGAAAATAGAACGAGAAGTAGCGCCGCCAGATCACGATGCCGCTCGCCAGCAACAGCAGCAGGCAGATCACCATCGTGAAAAATAGCAGCTTTTGACCGGCGTTGTACTTGCCGATCGCGGGGAGCTTTTCCTCGCGATTGTTGAGCACGTCGTCGATCTGCCTCATCCACTGAATGTCGGCCTTGTCCAGATAGTTGTGGTGCCAGAAGCGCAACGCAAGAATCAGGAACGAGAGAAACATCACGCAGCCCACGAACGGATGCAGAATCCGCGTCCATTGCCCGCCGCCGAAGATCGCGTAGAGCCACGACATGGCCGGATGAAACATGGCGAGGCCGGAGAGCGCCAGCAGCACGAACGTGATGGCGGTGATCCAGTGATTCGTACGCTCATTGGGCGTGTAGCGCACGATCAGGCTGTTGCCCCTCACGTCCTTCAACTCGGTATGCTCAGGGTGCTTCATTGGATGCCTCCCGCGAACGGCGTGCTTCGTCGGCTTCGTGCTGGGCTTCGGCTTCTTCCGCCTCGCTCACCTCGTTCGGACCCACACGCGTGTAGTGGAAGAACCCGGCCACCGCCGCGAACGCGATACCCGCGAGCGCCAGCGGCTTGGCCAGTCCTTTCCACAGCCCGACCATCGCGCTGATCTTCGGATTCTGCGGCAAACCGTGATACAGGTTCGCTTTGTCGGCGTGATGCAGCACGTACATGACGTGAGTGCCGCCCACGCCGGCCGGATCGTACAAGCCGGCATTCTGGAAACCGCGTTCCTTCAGATCTTCCACCCGGTCGGCGGCCTGCTGCTTCATGTCCTCCTTGGTGCCGAACATGATCGCGCCGGTCGGGCACGTCTTCACGCAAGCCGGTTCCTGGCCGACCGCCACGCGGTCCGAGCACAGCGTGCACTTGTACGCGCGGTTGTCCTTCTTCGAAATGCGCGGCACGTTGAACGGGCAACCGGTCACGCAATAGCCGCAGCCAATGCAGTTTTCCTCGTGGAAATCCACGATCCCGTTCGTGTACTGCACGATCGCGCCCGGCGACGGACAGGCCTTCAGACAGCCCGGATCCTCGCAGTGCATGCAGCCGTCCTTGCGGATCAGCCACTCGAGATCGCCTTCGGTGTTCTCGTATTCCGAGAACCGCATGACGGTCCACGAATGCTCGCTCAGATCGCGCGGGTTGTCGTAGATGCCGGTCGTCGTGCCAACTTCGTCACGCAGATCGTTCCACTCCATGCAGGCGGTCTGACACGCCTTGCAGCCAATGCACTTCGACACGTCGATGAGCTTGGCGACCGTGCCCGTGACCGGCTCACGCACTTGCGGTTCAGGCAAGGTCGTGGCCGAGAGGCGTTTGATGTCCAGTGATTGCAGTGCCATCTCTTTTCCTTATGCCTTTTCGACCTTGACGAGGAACGACTTGAATTCCGGTGTTTGCGAATTCCCATCGCCCACGGAAGGCGTCAGCGTATTGACGAGATAGCCCGGCTTCGTGAGTCCCTTGAAGCCCCAATGCAACGGCAGGCCAACGGTCTGGACTTTCTTTCCTTCGATCATTAGCGGTTTGATCCGCTTGGTAACGAGCGCCACGGCAATGATGTGCCCGCGATTGGACGACACCTTCACGCGATCCCCGGCCACCACGCCCACTTCCTTCGCCAGATCCTCGCCGATCTCCACGAACTGTTGCGGCTGCACGATCGCATTCAGGCGCGCGTGCTTGGTCCAGTAGTGGAAATGTTCGGTCAGACGATAAGTGGTCGCGGTGTGCGGGAAGTTCTCGTGCGTGCCGAACGCAGCCTTGTCGTCGGGGAACACGCGTGCCGCCGGACTGCTGACCACCAGCTTGTTGTCCGGATGCAGCGGGTTGTAGCCGAGCGGCGTTTCAAACGGTTCGTAGTGCTCGGGGAATGGCCCTTCCACCAGACCGTCACGCGAGAAGAAACGCGCTACGCCCTCCGGGTTCATGATGAACGGATTCATGCCGTTTTCGGGCGGTTCGTCCACCTTGAAGTCGGGAACATCCGCTCCCGACCACGTCTTGCCGTTCCACGCGATCAGCTTGCGCTTCGGATCGAACGGCTTGCCGCTGACGTCGCAGGACGCACGGTTGTACAGAATCCGCCGGTTCGCAGGCCAGGCCCATGCCCAGTTGAGCGTGTTGCCGATGCCGGTCGGATCGGAGTTGTCGCGCCGGCCCATCTGATTGCCCGCCTGGGTCCACGAGCCGCAGAAGATCCAGCAACCGCTCGCGGTGCTGCCGTCGTCGCGCAACTGCGCGAAACTCGCCAGTTGTTCGCCCTTCTTCGCGAGCACCTTGGTTTTGTCGGTCGCGTCGGTGACGTCGGCGAGCGCCTTGCCGTTGAACTCCATCGCGATTTCTTCCGGCGTCGGGCTTTCCGGGTTGGCATACGGCCAGCTCATGTTGAGAATCGGATCGGGATACTTCCCGCCGTTCTTCTTATAAGCCTCGCGAATGCGCAGCCACAACCCCGACATGATCTCCAGGTCGCTCTTCGATTCGCCGGGGCCGTCCGCGCCCTGCCAATGCCACTGCAGCACGCGGCTGGAACTGACCAGCGAACCGCGTTCTTCCGCGAAACAGGTGGTCGGCAAACGGAACACCTCCGTTTGAATCTTCGACGGATCGACGTCATTGAACTCGCCGAAATTCTTCCAGAACTCGGACGTTTCAGTGGCGAGCGGGTCCATGATGACGAGCCACTTCAGCTTGGCCAGACCCGCGCCGATCTTCGCCTTGTTCGGCGCGGCGGCGAGCGGGTTGAAGCCCTGCGCGATGTAGCCGGTCATCTTGCCTTGATTCATCAGCTCGAAGACCTGCAGCATGTCGTATGACTTATCGAGCTTCGGCAGATAGTCGAACCCGAAGTTGTTCTCCGCGGTCGCGTTGTCGCCCCACCACGACTTCATGAAACTGACATGGAATGCGCGATAGTTGCGCCAGTAGCTCAACTGATTCGGCCGCAACGGCTGGCTCGCGCGCTTCGTGATGAAGGCGTCGAAGTCCTGCTCGGCTTCCAGCGGCAGCGTCATGTAACCCGGCAAGAGGTTCGACATCAGGCCGAGGTCGGTCAAACCCTGAATGTTCGAGTGACCGCGCAGCGCATTCATGCCGCCGCCCGCAATGCCGATATTGCCCAGCAGCAATTGCACCATCGCGCCGGTGCGGATGATCTGCGCGCCGATCGAGTGATGCGTCCAGCCGAGCGCGTACAGGATCGTACCGGCGCGTCCCGGCACAGCCGTCGATGCCAGCATCTCGCACACCTTGAGGAATTTTTCCTTCGGCGTGCCGCAAATTTTCTCGACCTGCTCGGACGTATAGCGCGAGTAGTGCTGCTTCATCAGTTGATAGACGCAGCGCGGGTGCTGCAACGTCGGATCGACTTTGGCAAAGCCGTCGTCGCCGCGTTCGTAATCCCACGAACTCTTGTCGTACTTGCGCTTCTCGGCGTCGTAGCCGGAATACAGGCCGTCGGTAAACGAAAAGTCCTCACGAACGATGAACGGCATGTCCGTGTAGTTCTTTACATACTCGTGCTGGATCTTGTCGTTGGTGAGCAAATAGTTGATCACCCCGCCCAGGAACACGATGTCCGAGCCGGTCCGAATCTGTGCGTAATAGTCCGCAACCGATGCCGTGCGCGTAAAGCGCGGATCGACCACGACCAATCTTGCCTTGCGGTGCGCCTTGGCTTCGGTGACCCACTTGAAACCGCATGGGTGTGCCTCGGCCGCATTGCCGCCCATCACGAGAATCACATCCGCGTTCTTGATGTCGACCCAATGGTTCGTCATCGCTCCACGGCCAAACGTCGGGGCAAGACCTGCCACCGTCGGGCCGTGTCAGACACGTGCTTGATTATCGAATGCGAGCATGCCAAGACTGCGGACAGTCTTGTGCGTCAAATAACCGACTTCATTGCTACCGGCAGATGCCGCGAGCATGCCGGTGGTCAGCCAGCGGTTGACCTTCTTGCCGTCTGCGGTTGTCTCGACGAAGTTGGCATCGCGATCCTCCTTCATCAATTTCGCAATGCGGTCGAGCGCGTCTTCCCACGAAATGCGCTTCCATTCATTCGAGCCGGCCGCGCGGTACTCCGGATACTTCAGACGGCTCGGGCTATGAATGAAGTCGATCAGGCTCGCGCCCTTCGGGCATAGCGTGCCGCGATTGACCGGGTGGTCGGGATCGCCTTCGATGTGAATGATGCTGGACTTCGCGTTCTTGGCGTTGTCGCCCAGTCCATACATCAGGATGCCGCAGCCTACCGAACAGTACGGGCAGGTATTGCGGGTTTCGGTTGTGCGCGACAACTTGTACTGACGGACTTCCGCTAACGCGGGCGTCGGTGAGAAGCCCATGAGGGCGAGACTCGATCCGGCTAGCGTGGTGGCGGAGACCTTCAGAAATTGTCGCCGGGACATATGGGGCATTGAATGGCCTCGGCTCTTTTTGGGATACTGATCATGATTATAGAGGCCGATATAAAGTCCTGCAGCGAGAACTTCTACCAACTGCGAGGCGAGCAAATATGAAGCGGAACAGCCGGTATCTCGACGCGGGGCATTGTTTTTGCTGAGTGTGTAAGTGACAAACCCACCCTCACTTGGATCCTTACCCACCCATGACCCACCATCCGCTCCATTCATCTCACGCAGGCAATTTTTGCAGCGCATTAAAACAGCGGCTGCCGCCAGCTGTCGCGTCATTTGCGCTCGGCTTGGCGATGTTCGCGTCCAGTCAATGCAGCCTTGCTCAGATCACTCAAGGCAGCGGCTCGTCGCAGCAGGAAAAGCGCACATCTTCAATGGGATCGGCGCCCGATTCGTCCGCGTCCATGGTTCATGAATCAAACAAGCCGCAAACGAAGGATGGCGGCTCGGCGAATTCACGCGGCAAGACCGCAGGGCAAGGACACAAGACGCAAGGCGCGGGCGGATTCGAGAACGGGCTCTACGGCACAGGGGCGGGCAGCAATAAATAGCGCGTCGACTCGCCGCGTCATGGCGGCGCGCTTTGCGCCGCTTCTCTGCGCGGAGAACGAACACCATTCATAATGCGGTGATTCGTAGCCTGAAATGTCCGCCACAATGACCGATACCCCCGCCCAAGCAAGCACGTCTCCCCGCCTGACCAGTCTGTCGCACGGCGGAGGCTGTGGCTGCAAGATCGCGCCTGGCCTGCTGGCCGATCTGCTCAAGCGCAGTGCACCATTGCCGTTCTTTCCCGACCTGCTGGTCGGCAACGACACAGCCGACGACGCCGCCGTCTACAAACTCAACGACGAGCAGGCGATCGTCGCCACCACCGACTTCTTCATGCCGATCGTCGACGACCCGTTCGACTTCGGCCGCATCGCCGCGACCAATGCGCTGTCCGACGTCTACGCGATGGGCGGCAAGCCGCTCATGGCGCTGGCCATCGTCGGCATGCCGATCAACGTGCTGCCGCACGACGTGATCGCAGCCGTGCTGAAGGGCGGCGAATCCGTATGCGCCGAGGCCGGCATTCCGCTCGCCGGCGGTCATTCGATCGATTCGGTCGAGCCGATCTACGGCCTCGTCGCCATCGGCGTGGTCGACCCGAAGCGCGTGAAGCGCAACGCGGGCGCACAAGCGGGCGATGTGCTGATCCTCGGTAAGCCGTTGGGCGTGGGCATTCTCTCGGCGGCACTGAAGAAAGACCGGCTCGACGCAGCCGGCTACGCGGCCATGATCGCCGCGACGACCAAGCTCAATCGCCCGGGCGCCGAGTTGTCGAAGCTCGACGGCGTGCATGCGCTTACGGACATCACGGGCTTCGGCCTGCTCGGCCATACGCTGGAACTGGCGCGCGGCTCGAACCTGACCGCCCGCGTGCGCTATGCGGACCTGCCGTGGCTGCCGGACGTGGTCGGCCTCGCGGAAGCCGGCATCTTCACCGGTGCTTCGGGACGCAATTGGGACGCATACGGTCGAGATATCGTTTTGCCCTCCTCATTGCCGGCGGCGGCGCGCACCCTGCTCACCGATCCGCAAACCTCGGGCGGCTTGCTGGTCTCGTGCGCGCCGCAAGCCGTCGACGAGGTCCTCGCCCTGTTCCACGCCGACGGGTTCGGCGCGGCGTGCGTGATCGGCGATATGGTCAGTGGCGAAGGCCGCGTCGAGGTGATCTGACCGAGCCGGCCGGCGCAAGCAATGGCCGGCGGGCGTATGTCCGGCAAGCTGTGCGGAATGCTCCGCCAGCCGGTATTTACGGCGCATGCGATAATTTCGACCTCCCCGCAGGCCTGTTTCGCCCCTAACTCCTTGAAAAACCTACTCGTCAGCCTCGAAAAAGCCGGTGATTTCGATGAAATCATCGATGTGCGCACGCCCCTCGAATTCGCGGAAGACCATATTCCGGGCGCGCTCAATGCGCCGGTGCTGAGCAATGAGGAGCGCGTGCTGGTCGGCACGACCTACAAGCAGGTGTCACCGTTCGAAGGCACGCGGATCGGCGCTGCGCTGGTCGCGCGCAATATCGCGCTGCATCTGGAAACCACTTTCGCCGACCGGCCGCGTAACTGGCGACCGCTGATCTATTGCTGGCGCGGCGGCAAGCGCTCCGGCTCGGTGACCACGCTGTTCAATATGATCGGCTGGCAGGCGCGTCAGCTGGAAGGTGGCTACAAGAGTTACCGGCGGGCCACGCTGGACACGCTCGACACGTTGCCCGCAACGTTTTCATACATTGCGCTGGTGGGCCCGACCGGCAGCGGCAAGACACGCCTGCTGGCGGCCTTGAACGCGGCGGGCGCGCAGACGCTGGATCTCGAAGCGCTGGCCTCGCACCGCGGCTCGCTGCTAGGCGCGTGGGCCGGCGTGCCGCAGCCGTCGCAGAAGCGTTTCGACACGCTGCTCGTGACCGCCCTGCGCACGTTCGATCAGTTACGGCCGGTATTCGTGGAAGCGGAGAGCCGGCGCATCGGCTCCGTCGCATTGCCGCTCGCGCTGCTCGACACGTTTCATCGGGGCCGCTGCGTCGAGGTGATGTCGAGCCGCGAAGATCGCGCGGCGTTTCTGCTGCACGACTATGCGCATCTGTTCGACGATCCCGAGTCGCTGAAGGGACAACTGCAAAGACTGATCGGCTTGCACAGCCGGGAACGCGTCGCGGGCTGGCAACGGCTCGTCGACGACAACCGGCGCGCCGAACTCGCGCATGAGTTGATCGAGCGGCACTACGATCCCGCCTATGCGCGCAGCAGCCATGAACATTTCGTTCAATTGCCGCACGCCCTGAAGTTCAATTTCCGGCCCAACGGCGCCGATGTCGTCGACCAGGCAAGCGCACTGCTTGCGCAGGTCGACAGCAGCGCGCTCACTGTCATCTGATTAAAACCAACGCTTAAGACCACCATGCAATCAACCCTTCGACAACCGCGCGTCGCGCTTGGCTGGATCGTGTTTCTGCTGATTGCCGTCGTCGGCCTCTTTTATGTGAAGTGGTTCCCGTACTACAACCGCGCCTTCGTTGCCGCGAGCCAGCACTCCATCGGCAAATCCATTCTGATGGGTACGTCGGCGAGCGCACCGGCGGCGTCATGGCAGGCGGCAATCGATTACGCCCTCGCCTACGGCAAAGCGATCTGGCAAGCCATGGTGCTAGGGCTGCTGCTCGGCTCGGCGGTGCAGGCGCTGATCCCGCCGCAATGGGTCGCGCGTGCGCTCGGCCGGACCGATTTCAGCAGCGTGGTGAAAGGCGGCCTGATGTCGCTGCCGGGCATGATGTGCACCTGCTGCGCCGCACCCGTCGTAGCGGGCTTGCGCGCACGCCAGGCGGCGCCGGGCGCGGCGATCGCGTTCTGGCTCGGCAATACCGCTTTGAATCCGGCTACGCTGATCTTCATGGGCTTCGTGCTCGGCTGGCAGTGGATGGGCCTGCGCCTCACGCTGGGCATCGTGATGGTGTTCGGCCTCGGCTACCTGGTGAATCGCATGGTCACGCCAAAGGAAGCCGAAGCGTCACGCGAAGCCATGGCGCAACTGATCTCCGCCGATGTGCCCAGCACGGCATTCGCACGCTGGGTAAAAATCCTCGGCACGATGACGTTGCGGCTCATTCCCGAATACATCGTGCTGGTGCTGATTCTCGGCGCAGCGCGCACATGGCTGTTTCCGCATGTCGGACCGGAGATCGACAACAGCCTGCTGTGGATCATCGCGTTGTCTATCGCCGGCACGCTGTTCGTGATTCCGACCGCGGGCGAAGTGCCGATCATCCAGGCCATGCTCTCGTTCGGCATGGCCGCCGGTCCGGCGGGCGCGTTGCTGATGACGCTGCCGTTGGTCAGCGTGCCTTCAATGGCCATGCTCTCCCGCTCTTTCCCGCGCCGCGTGCTGACGGTCGTAGCCTTGGCCGTGGCGGTGTGCGGCGTGGTCAGTGGGTTGCTGGCAGTCGCCTTGGGGTTTTAAAGCATGAAACGTATCGCCGCATTTGCAATGACGAGCTGGTCGGCCGCCGGCCTGCTCTACTTCGGCCAGCATTCGGTCGCGCTGATCGTGGTGAGCGGGGTCGTCGCGCTGGCGGGCTTCGATCTGCTTCGCCCGTAACAGCGCGCTGCATCCGCTCTGAAAAGGCGCGAGACCTGATTGCTGACGCGAAGGTCTCGCAATAGCGCTGGGCGTCGTTTCGAGCGGATACCTGTCCAGCGCCTGAACGATCGCACGTGCGCCACGCTGATGACGAGGTGGAGATAATACGGAAAGGGAAGACCGACAGGACAGCGGCACGATCAAGCAGTGCGCCGAGGTAATGCGAGAACCTGACAGTAGACGAAAGCGGAGCCGCTTTCGTCTACGTCAAGGATGCGTTGGTAGGCTCGATTGGATTCGAACCAACGACCCCCACCATGTCAAGGTGGTGCTCTAACCAACTGAGCTACGAGCCTTTAGAGGCGCGAATTATAGAGAACCTCTGCGCCCTGCACAAGCCCCTAACGCCACTTAAGTTGGCGAGCGCGTGGCAATCAGTTCGTGAGTGCCCACTCGGTCTGCGCATCCAGCGGATACACCGGCCGCTTCACGTGCTCGAAAGCGAACAGCCCGTAATCCGAACTCGTCACGCCGCGGCTGTCGCATTCCACCAGCGCTGCGGCGATCGGCACGAAAACCGGTCGGCAGTACATGCGCGATTTGAGCAACAGGAAACGCGCGCGACGCGGATCGATGCCGACGCTCTCGAATACGCCGAGGTCCCATGGTTCGTGCGTGCGCTCGGTGATCACGAGCTTGATGACGCCGGTGTCGAGTACCGCCGCGTGCCCCATGAAAGCACGCTGTCCGGTGTAGGTCGGGCCGCTGATGATGTACTCGCCGTCGGTCAGCGCACGCACCACACCCGTCACGGCAAGCGGCAGGCGCGGCGCTATCGCATCGCTCGCAACCTTGTTGCCGATGGTCACCGTCACCGTGCTGCCGACGCCGGCCGCCATCAACGCCGCGACCGCTTGCGGGTCGCACAACGGCCCGCTCACGATTCCATCGAGCTTCTGCTTCAATGCTTCTTCGAGCAGATCCATCGTGTCGCATGTGCCGCCCGACATGCAGTTGTCGCCATGATCGAGCAGGAGCACGGGCTTGTCGGCGTCTTTCGCGAGCGCCGCCGCTTGCGCGACGGATTCAGCAAGCGGCGCGCTGCGATACACGAAGTCTTCTCGCTCACTCCAGATCTGTCGAGCGATCCGCTCCGCCACCGCGTCTGCTTCGCCGCGCTCACCGTTGCCCACCACCACGACGCTGATACACGGCGCCGTGATATCGGCCAGCGAGAAGCCAGATAGCACCGACACCGCGAGCATGCCCTCGGCTTCGGCTGCGCGCGCGGCGTCCACGGCACGTTTCATCGCGCCTTCGGCAGTCGCGCTGCGCAGCGTATGCGTGAGGAGCGGCGGCTGGCGCCACGCAATCACGGGCTTCGCCTTGCCGTGCACCAGGTCGAACATCAGACGCGCCGCATGCGCGCCGGTCTCGTACATATCGACGTGCGGATAGGTCTTGAAGCTGACGATCACGTTGGCGTTGTCGATCATTTTCTGCGTGACATTGCCATGCAGATCGAGCGCGACCGCGATCGGCGCGTCCGGCAGCAACGCACGCACGCGTTCGAGCAGGTCGCCTTCACCATCGTTCGAATTCTCGGCGACCATGGCGCCATGCAGATCGAGCATGACGGCGTCGCAACCTGCCGCGGCCGACACGATCGCCTCGCAGATCGCGTCGTAAGCGGCGGCCTCAACGGGTCCGCTCGGATTCGCCGACGCCGACACGGGCGTCACGATCTGCGCATGCTCCTTTTCGGCGGCGTCGATGAACGCGGCCATCGCCGTTTGCATGCCTTTGTTCTCGTTGAACGCGTCTTGCCCATAGCTCGGGCCGTTACGCCCGAACGCGGCCAACGGCGTGGCCACCGGTGAAAACGTGTTGGTCTCGTGATTCATCCGCGCGATGAGGACTTTCATGCGTCTGCGCTCCCCGCTTTCTGCGCGGCGCTCAGCATGGCCTGCAACAGCACGTTGCAACCGGCTTCGAGATGGTCCGCGCGCGCGTCTTCGATCTCGTTGTGGCTGATGCCGTCTTTGCACGGCACGAAGATCATCGCCGCGGGCGCGACTCTCGCAAGATAAACGGCGTCGTGGCCGGCGCCGCTGATCACGTCCATCGACGAAAAACCGAGCGTGTCGGCGCCCTGCTTCACGGCGCCGACCAGTTCCGCGGCGAACGGTTGCGGCGGGAAATACACGACCTGCTCGACGCCTACCTCGATGCCGGCTCGCTCGCCCGCCAACGAGCATGCGGCGCGCAACGCGCTATCCATGGCCGTGAGCGTGGCATCGTCGGCGGCGCGCAGATCGACGGTGAGTGTCACGCGGCCCGGAATCACGTTGCGCGAATTCGGATGCACGTCGAGCCAGCCGACCGTGCCGCGCCCATGAGGCGCGTGATCGAGCGCAATGCGGTTGACGGCATGAATCAGATCCGCCGCGACGAGCAGCGCGTCGCGGCGCAGTTCCATCGGCGTCGGGCCGGCGTGCGCTTCCATGCCCTGCACCGTCACGTCGTACCAGCGTTGGCCGAGCGCGCCCTGCACCACGCCGATTGTTTTGTCATGTGCTTCCAGCACCGGCCCTTGTTCGATATGCGCTTCGAAGTAGGCGCCGACGGCGTGCGGCTTCTCGTTCGCGCCGGCATATCCGATCTGCGACAGTGCGTCACGCACCGTGACGCCTTCACGGTCGCGCTGTTCGAGTGCGTGCTCCAAGGTGAACGCGCCGGCAAACACTCCGGAACCCATCATCACCGGCACGAAGCGCGAGCCCTCTTCATTGGTCCACACCGCGACTTCCAGCGGCGCGAGCGTCCGCACATTGGCATCGGCGAGCGTGCGCAGCACTTCGAGACCCGCGAGCACGCCGTAATTGCCGTCGAACTTGCCGCCCGTGGGCTGTGTATCGATGTGGCTGCCGGTCATGACCGGCGGCAGATCATCACGCAAACCGGCACGGCGCGCGAAGATATTGCCGATCGCGTCGACCCGCACGCTGCAACCAATCTCCTTCGTCCACGCGATAAAAAGGTCGCGCGCCTCGCGGTCCAACTCCGTGAGTGCGAGGCGGCATACGCCGCCTTTATCGGTCGCGCCGATTCGCGCGAGTTGCATGAGACTGTCCCAGAGCCGCGCGCCGTCGACTCGCAGATCGGCGAACGTCGCGACGGTTGTTGATTCATGAACTTGCATCGATGCTTCCTCGTGTTGAAGACTGCTGCGCGTCAGACCACGCCGACGCCGAGATAACGGTCCTTGATCGAATCGTCCGCGGAAAAGGACGCGTTATCGCCTGAATAGACGATCACGCCTTGCTCGATGATGTAATGGCGGTCGGCGAGTTGCGTGCAAACTTCGAGGTTCTGCTCGACCAGCAGAATTGCCACGCCCGCCTCGCGGATCAGCTTGAGTTGCGCGACGATCTCTTCCACGATCACGGGCGCGAGGCCTTCCACCGGCTCGTCGAGCATCAGCAAACGCGGGTGATTCATCAGCGCGCGGCCGATCGCCAGCATCTGCTGTTCGCCGCCGGATAGCTGCGCGCCCCCGTTGGTACGCCGCTCTTTGAGGCGCGGAAAAATGCGGTAGATATCGTCGAGCTGCCACGGCGAATCTTTGCGTGCGCCAAGCCGTAAGTTTTCCTCGACCGTGAGCAAACGAAAGATACCGCGATGCTCAGGCACGAAACAGACACCTCGTGAGGCGATCTTGTGCGGCGGCAGGCCGCTGATTTTGGCGCCATTGAACGTGATCGCGCCGCGCTGCGGTGCCACGACGCCGGCAATCGCTTTCAGCGTGGTCGACTTGCCGGCGCCATTGCGGCCCAACAGCGTCACCGTTTCACCGTCGTTGATCTGCAGGGACACGCCTTGCAGGATATGGCTTTTGCCGTAGAAGCCGTGAATCTGCTGCACGTCGAGAATCATGCGCGGCCTCCGGTGATCATGTTGCCGAGATAGGCGCTGCGCACGCGCTCATCGCCGCGAATGTCGTCGGGGCGCCCCTCCACCAGCACACGCCCTTGTTGCATGACGGTGATCGTGTCGGAAATGTCCATCACGATACCCATGTTGTGTTCGATCAGCACGACGGTGTAATCGTCGCGCAAGCCGCGAATCAACTGCTTCATATCGTCGAGGTCGTCGATACCCATGCCCGAGGTCGGCTCATCCAGAAAGATCGCCTTGGGTCGCGCGGCGAGCGCCATGCCGACTTCCAGCCGCCGCTGTTGACCGTGCGAAAGCGCGCCTGCCGATACCTCGCTGAAACGCTGTAGTGCGAGCCGTTCGAGAACACTGTCGACAGTGTCCGAATGAGTGAGCGCACCATGCGGCGGCGTCCACGCATTGAGCGCGCGTACCGCGTCCACACCCTGCGCGGCGAGCCGCAGATTTTCTCGTACGCTCAGATTGGCGAACAGGCTCGTCACCTGAAACGAACGCGCGACGCCGCGCCGCACACGTTTATGATCCGGCTCACGCGTCACGTCGTGGCCGTCGAATACGATCTTGCCTTCGGTGATCGGCAGCGTGCCGGTCAACACGTGAAACAGCGTGGTTTTTCCCGCGCCATTCGGACCGATCACGGAATGCACCGTGCGCGGCATGATGTTCAACGTGACGTCGGAGAGCGCCGTGAATTTGCCGTAGCGCTTCACCACACCACTCGCTCGCAGAATGGCTTCGCTCATACGGGCTCCTTGTCCGCGGCATTATCGGCATTGGCGGATGATTGGCGGCGCAGCGATTGCCAGATGCGCTCGCCCAGTCCCCACAGCCCGCGTTGCATGAACAGGCTGACGGCGATCAGCACGATGCCGAGCAGCAACAACCAGCGCGGCCACAAAGTGGAGAGCCAATCGGCGAACAGCACGTAGAACGCGGCGCCTAGTACGGATGCGAACAGATTGCCTGTGCCGCCGATCACGGTCATCACGAGGATCATCTCGCTCGTGTGATAGTCGATGTTCGAGAGCGGCGCGATGCCGGTCATCAGCGCGTGCAGCGCGCCCGCGAGCCCGGTGACCGCGCCGGAGATCACGAACGCCATCAGCTTGAAGCGTTTGACGTCGTAGCCCACTGCGGCCGCGCGGGCTTCGTTGTCGCGAATCGCGAGCAACGTACGGCCGAATACGGAGTGCGATACGCGCATCAACAACCAGAACACCACGAGAAAGAGCACGGCGACGAAGCCGTAGTATTGCCACGGTGAAGTCAACGGCAAGAGTGTTTTGCCAAACAGCCCGAGCGCTGGGCGCGGGATGTCGAGTAACCCATTGTCGCCGCCGGTCAGATCGGGCGTGGTGTAGGCGAGGAAATAGAACAATTGCCCGAACGCGAGCGTCAGCATGACGAAATACGTGCCGCGCTGACGAATCGAAAACCAGCCGACGAGCGCCGCAGCCGCCGCGCCGATTACAGCCGACGCAAGCAACGCCACGGGCACAGGCAACGCCGTTTTGGTCAGAACCAGTCCCGCGCTATAGCTGCCCAGTCCGAAGAAAATGCCCTGCCCGAACGAAAGCAAGCCTGTGTGGCCGAGCAGCAAATTGCAACCGAGTGCGGCGAGCGCGAACACCAGAACTTCTGTGGCCAGCGATCCGGAGCGCAGCGTCAGCGGCAAAATGCAGACCACCAGCAGCGCAAGCAACAGGAAGCGATAGCGATGCAGTGAATGCTTCAGGCCCGGTTGAGTTCTTGCCGATGAAGCGCTTTGCACAATGGGCTTCGAGGAATCGATCATGCCGCCCTCCCGAGCAAACCATTCGGTCGCAACAACAGGACGGCGGCCATTGCGACGTAGATCATGAGTCGCGCACCTTCCGGCCACAAGGTACTCATCACGCTTTGCACGATCCCAACCAGTAGGCCGCCGACCAATGCACCCAAAAAATTACCCATTCCGCCGACCACCACCACGACGAACGCGACGCTGAGCGCTTCGATGCCCATGAACGGATCGACGCCGCGAATCGGCGCAGCAAGCACGCCGGCCAATGCGGCCGTCGCAGCGCCAAGCGCGAATACGAGGCTGAAAACGCGCAATACGTTGATACCGAGCAACGAGACCATCTCAGTCGATTCGCTGCCCGCGCGCACCGCACTGCCTAGTCGTGTGCCTTCCAGCACCCACCACAAAAGCGCCGCTAATACCGCCGTGAAGCCGATCACGAAGAGGCGGTATTTCGGATACACAAAGCTGCCCCAGATCACTACGCCGTTCAGCATGTCGGGCACGGCTACATTGTCGCCCAGCGGCCCCCAGATCAGGATCGCGCATTCCTGCACGACGAGTGCGAGACCGACCGTCACGAGAATATGGAACTCATGCTGCTGCGCGTAGACGTGCCGCAGAATCAGCTTCTCCACCACCCAGGCGAGCGCGCCCACTACGATGGGGACGACCACGAGCGCGGCCCAGAAACTCATCGACCATTGCATCGCCTGATAGCAGAAGTACGCGCCGAGCAGGTAGAACGCACCGTGCGCGAAATTCACGAAGCGCAGCAAGCCGAACACGATCGACAGACCGACCGCGAGCAGGAAATACAGCATTCCCACTCCGATGCCGTTGACGACCTGCAGGAGATAAACGTTCATGGCGTCCGTCTAAAGGATGGTGCGAAGGGGCACGCGCTGTGGCGCCGCTGTGCCGCGATGTGCATACCGCGCTCGCCTGCGCCAGGGCAGGCAGGCGTCAAGCCATCTTGCAACCGGTCTTGTCGAGCGGCAGGAACGACTGGCCGGAGCTCACGATATCCGCGTAGTCGTCGGCGTTTTTCATCTTGTTCTTCGCCTTGCCCTTCAGCAGATAATAGTTCTTCAGTACCTGGTGGTCGCCTTTACGGACTTCCTCCGGGCCTGTCAAACCGTCGTATTTCATGCCTTCAAGTGCGGCGACCACTTTCTTCGGATCGACGTTACCTGCTTTCACGATACCGTCGAGCAGAATCTTCGTGCAGATATAGGAGCCCGCGAGGCTGTAGTTGGGGTTCGCTTTGAAAGCAGCATTCGTGCGCTTGACCAGATCGCGGTTGAGCGGCGAATCGATGTCGTGCCAGTACTGCGCGCCGAAATAGACGCCTTCGCAAAGGTCCGCGCCAAGCGATTCGAATTGCTCGAGTCCGGATGCCCACGCCAACAGAATCGTGCAATTGTTCTTCATGCCAAAGCTCACGGCCTGGCGCAACGTATCGGACGACTGCGAGCCGAAGTTCAGAATCAGCAAAACGTCGGGCTTCGCCGCAACTGCGTTCGTCAGATAGCCGCTGAACTCCTTCTCATTGAGCGAGTGGTAGCTGTTGCCCACATGCTCGATGCCCTTCTCTTTGAAGATGGCCTTGGCGGCCGACAGCAAACCATCGCCGAACACGTATTGCGGCGTGATGGTGTACCAGCGTTTTGCTTTGGGCAGCATCTGGATCAGCGGACGCACCGTTTGCTCGATCGCGCCGTAGGTCGGCACCGACCAGCGGAACGTGGCGTCGTTGCAGTCCTTTCCGGTGATTTCGTCCGCACCTGCGGTGGTGATGAATACGCCCCCGGCTTTCTGGACTTCCTTGCCCATTGCCAATGCTTCGGAGGACAGAATACCGCCGGCAAAGAAGCGTGCATTCTTCTGCTGCGCGATTTCCTGCACACGGCGCACCGCAGTTGCCGGCTTGCCCTCAGTGTCGAGCACCGTATACGCGAGCGGTTGACCCAGCACCTTGCCGTACTGCTCGATAGCGAGCTTCATGCCGAGGTCGGCATATTTGCCGTTTGCCGCAAACGGCCCCGACATGGGCACCGGACAGGCGAACTGCAAGGTGCCAGCCTGCGCGAACGCGCTTCGCGCGACCAGCGAGCCCAACGTCCCCGGAACGGCCGACAACGCGGCCAGCTTCAACATATTTCGGCGATTCAAAATGACGCTCCTTAGGAAAGAGACACGCACTGACCGACTACGAAACTGCACGCATTGCGCGAACGACTAGATCGACTACTTGGCTTGCTGGCCGTCGTGAAGTTTTCCACCACACCGGCTTTGTTCTATTTATCATGATAAATAGGTTGGACTCGATCGTAGGTACAATAAATTCGAGTGTCAATAAGGCAAAATTCCTGGCAGCATGAGGCGACCTTCCGGGCTGCGACGGCGGCGGCGGGTCGATCGAGGATCGTGCAGGACAATCTAGGGAGCATCGACTATGGCCATGGACCGCGCCAAGGCTGGCGCCGCGATCGAGATCAAGCAGCAGAAACGCGGCGATCTGGTCGCGGAGGAGATCAAGCGGCTCATCACTGAGAAAGACCTGAAGCCAGGCGACCGGCTGCCTCGCGAGGTGGAGTTGCAGCAACTCTTTTCGGTAAGTAAAAGCACGATCCGCGAGGCGTTGAAATCGCTTGAAGTGCAAGGTCTCATCAAAGTGACCACGGGTCCGAGCGGCGGCGGCATGGTGGTCGAGGTGCCGCTCGATCGTACGTTACAACTTCTGCAGAACTACCTGTTTTTCAAGGATGTATCGATCGATGACATCTACACCGTACGCAAATTGCTGGAGCCCGAACTCGCGGCGGGGGCCGTGCCATATCTGACAGAGCAGGACTTCGAGGCACTCGACGCGAGCATTGCATGTTGCGATCGACCGGCTTCGTCACATGGCGGTCAGGACATCGTGCGGCAGCGTCAGGAAGACGTGAATTTCCACGATATCCTCGCGGCGGCGAATCCCAACCCGTTCCTGCGCTTCAGTTGTGAGCTGATCAACGAAATGATCCGGCAACTGATCGAGTTTCGTAACGATACTCCGCAGTCCGAACATGAGCGCTTTGGTCAGGCTAACGTCAAGATTCATAAAGCAATCACGAAAGCGGCACGTGAGCGTGATGCGGAGAAAGTGCGTGAGTTGATGGTGATCCATATGACCGAGGCGCCACGCTATGTGAAGCGAATGAAAGGAAAACTGCGTGGGCGTCTGATCCTGGATTCGGAAATTCGTCGGCGCGTACGGGCGCGAAGCGTGACGCCGCCTGATGAGGGCCATGACGAGTTCGGTGACGTTTGATGCAGGTTGCGGGCGGGTGGTAAATTGCAGATTGCAGATTGCAGATTGCAGGTGGCAGGTGGCAGGTGGCAGGTGGCAGGTGGCAGGTGACAGGTGACAGGTGTCGGGTGGCAGGTGTCGGGTGTCTGGTGTCGG